>NZ_JBBOST010000002.1:0-135000 GCF_038005205.1 Peribacillus sp. FSL K6-1552 | reverse complement strand
CGCTCAAGGACCTCAAGGGCCTCAAGGCGCTCAAGGACCTCAAGGCGCTCAAGGACCTCAAGGGCCTCAAGGCGCTCAAGGACCTCAAGGCGCTCAAGGGCCCGGCGTCCCCCCTGCATTCGGGTCATTATATTCAAGTGATGATGATGGTAAATTAGCTCAAGAAGAAGTTCCTATAGATTTTGACTTCCCTGGTCCAGTTCTAAATGTGGTAGCAAATCCAGCAACAGATTCAGTAATCATATTGAACGGTGGAGTATATGAAATAAGCGCAGACGTGTTAATATCAACTTTTGAGGGGGTAGTACAATACGATATTAGAAGTAATAATGTAATTATTCCCGGTTCTCGATTTACAATATTCGGAAACGACATTTTCAATACTATCATCACAACCGGAAAAACGTTCCAAGTTCCTTTAAATTTAGGCGATAGCATAACAGTAGTTCCGTCGTTTGTATCTGGTTCTGTTTTTTATTTCTCCGCATCACTTACCGTAAATCGTATAGGGCCTTAAGGGCATGGAAAGGCTCCCGTTTTTCAGTTCGACTGTCTAACACTAACACCAGTGAGCCAAGGAAAAGCATGTTGTATCCCGATACTGCCAGCTTTTTTTATGTAACTATACTGTATGCTATGTTATTAGTTGAAACGGCTGCCAAGCCTTTTGAACATATCAAAGGACTTTTCTATTAATTCCCTAATTTCGCTTTGTCAAATATCAGCTCACTATAGGGACACAAAAGGGATATTGAACAATATTCAATGATCTCATCAAATATTTTCTTTTTTTATGCTAAATAGGTGTCCCAGGTCAGTCAACTTTTAAAAAATGTGAGTCCCACATTAAGCCCACCCTATCAATGTTGTATGTTCCATATCAGCCCATTTATAGTAAAACGGTTCAGTTTTTCCTTATACTATTCTTCTTCCTTTACTTTACAGATCTCTTCATGCAGTTTTTCAACCCGATTTAACAGCCTATTAACTTTAAGAAAATCAGCTTTATCTTTCTTCATATCTTTCTCCTTTTTTCATTTTAACTTAAAGTAAAAACACAAGTTAATAAATCCTCTACATGTTGATTTATTAACCCGTTTCAAAATGGAAACCTATTATAGATGGACATTTCCAACATGCCAAGATCGACAGCACATCCCTTATAAATAAACAGGGCGCAATTATACATAGATTAAAATCAACGTTTTTCGAACCAATGAAGTTGGTTGATTTGCTAAAGAATAGTTGTAATAAAACTTACCAACGCCTCGGCAATTTACATATTTATTTTATCCTGGCTGTATCGATGATGTATTAAGTAAGTAAACTGTCCCCAACTATGTTGTGGAACTGGGTAAGCATAGTGTTTTTATGGGTACAGAAAAATCCATGAATGGCCTTTTTGTGGCCACTGAATTAGCCTCAAGTGTCCCCTTAATGCCCTTACTAAAAAGATTAATTGGTGGGTACGGTGGTGGGTTTGTTGAAAGAAATTCATAAGAAACTGAATTTGGGAAATGTGGAGGAAGGCGATCTTGTCAATATTTCGGGAAAGGATTAATAACATATTTGTTTATATAGTTTAAAATATTAAGAGGTAAACTTAATGAATGAAAAGAGCTCCCTTTATGTTGAGACAGCTCTTTTTTGATGGTTTATTTTTTGGATAAAAAAATAAAAACTAATCTTGAAAAAGATCTTTATAGAAATTTTTTGTGAAAATCTGTAACATTTGGTTTTGCTTCTGTAAATTGTAATTATCTTTCTAAACATAATGAAATTGTGGTGTAGCCCATAGACAAGTAAGCCTAACTTCGACTGCAAAAACCCGTGTTGAGCCCGTAATTCCTTGACTTAATAAGGGGCATAATCTGACCTCAAAATCAACTTCGCTTAACAAAAAAGTCATCTATTAGAAATTAGATTCCTAATAGATGACTTTTGAAAATTTTATGATAGAAATCTATAGTAAACCAAGAGAGTTTTCTATATTAATGCAAAATCTACGAAGGTTTTACAGCATAAAAAGATATAGTTAGTCTGAAAGTGAGTACTGCCATCTAGTCGTATTATTGTTGAGTATAACGATCCCCTTCATTGTCCCCTCATTCTGACAATAGAGGGATTAAAGTATTCAATCATTAATGTCCTTTTTACTTGTCAATTTCCATTTCTTTTTTTAACCGGTCCACGAAATTCTCATTGATATAATCTCGGACAAATTTGTCCTTTTTCTCCAAATCAATGTCTTTTCTGAAAAATCCAATTCGCTTCAGGCGCTGATCGTCAGGTAACTTGGTCCAAGCCTGATTCGCTTCTTCTTCCAATGAGCTTTCAATTTCCCTTTGAATCACCATGGCTTGAAAGCTTTGATTCTTTTTTTCTTCTGTTGACGGTGGTTTGGGTAAGCTTGTGATTAATTGTTTATATTGATTTTTCAGCTCTTCAATTTGGCTGGCAGCCAACTCTTCATACGTTCTTCTAACTTCCTCGGATATCTGCTTTTTTATGCTCTCTATATCGTCTACATGTGGTGCCGGTTTGTCCTCTTTTACGGGAAACGGACGTAATTCAAAGTGATTGGGGAGATCCCTTGATATGGCGGAAAGCGCCCATTTCTCCCCCCTTCTTTTTTTGATGAATATTGCAATTTTCAAATCCAAATCATCGTATATCTTCTCTTTCGTTTCCATCGTGCGATTGATGTAATGAATGCTGCTCTTTTCCAAACGTTTAAACCAGCCATCAACCGTATTGATATGTACATGTTGATTATCGAATACTTTGTTCAGCTCTTCTACAAAATCGCTTATTCTCCAATGCCTATTTTCTTTCATGTAGTAACCCTCCCCTATTTTTAGGTGCAATGGTTTATGTATTTCTATAAACAATCGTAATTTATGTTCCATATGTGTTTCGTGGAGTACATATTGTGTACAACATGTACATAAATGTTAGAGAACAATCTATATATGGTCCACTAATATCTTTATCATACTCTCTATTTTAATATAAAGAATAAAGAAGTTAAAACAAAATGAGTTGAATAAAATGCTTCATGTATTCTAAACTAAAACTTTTCACTCTAATTGTAGACTACATACTATATATAGACCACAAAAAGTGAGTGGAATATCGATTTGTGTAGACTATTTATGGAGTGTTGACCATAAGTGGTGCATAAAAATAGCGTTGTTATTAGTATTAGACATCCCGTCCTGTTATTCCTCTATATTAGTGGGAGGGTTGGGCGGGGCCTAGTATATTGTTTGGGATTTTCTATAAAGGAATTTGAATGTGACTTTAAAAACCCCCATCTATGGATGGGGGTTAATCGTCTTCTTCGTCGAAATTCAAGAATGTTTTCTGGGCAAAGCTCTGAATCATGGCATTGGTCTTGAAAACAGGCTTTTTTTCCTCCACTGGATCTGTAAGAAGTTGCTGATCGAAATCTAGTGGGGTAGTAGGCTTTGTCACTACCTGATAAAGCAGCTGACTGATCAATGCCTTCGTATTGGGGTGCTTCACCCATTCTTTTTGATCGGCAGTTAAACCCTCGGGTAGGGTAATAGAGATTTGCGCATTATCTGCATTACCCAGGGCTTTTTGCGAAACGGCCTCAACAAAAATAGGAGCAATTTCGCTGCTGAATTTCCGGCCCAATTCATTCTTCTTTTGGGTTAGATAGTCTACAACATGTAAAGGGGTATCAGGTGGCAAGCGAAAAGAGACCGTTTTTCCAGGTTCAAAGCGTTCAGTCATGGAAAATCACTCTTTGATTAGGGCTTGGTTTTGTGTGGAAATCCCTTTACTTTGCAAATACATCAACAATATCTTGAAATATGCACGGGTAATCATCCAAATGCTATCATCTTCAGATACAAAGCGAAGAGGGTAGTTCTTTTCAGATTGATTCAATTCAGATAGGTAGGGCTTCAATACAAGCGAACCACCGCCAATTTGATAAGCAAGTCGGGTATCTGGGACATTCCGCCACATATCCTTGATCAATTTATATTCCTCTTTTGCAAGAACGGATAGTTCCTCATCGATGATGTCCTTGATGGAAACCCGATTTCCATTTACCCAGATATGATATTGTTCTTCAGGTTGCTCATTTGTAATGATTTCGACCAGGGTCCGACGGCTTTTAATCGTGTATTTGAATTTGGTATACACTTTGCGAATGATGTTATCAAGATAGGTAGAAACACCTTTCTTGATACCGTTACTGTATTCGTTATCAACCTCTGCTTCAGCTGAAATGATAGCAGAATCTGTAGAAAGGCCACCGATATCATTGATTAAGAGGGTTTTTCCTATCAAATCCTCATTTTTGGTGGATCCATCATTGTTTGTTGTTAAATCAACGAATGCTGCAAAACCTTCCGTGTTGACCAGCACTTGTTCAAATTTAATCCGGACGATTTTACCTTCCAAAGATGGTGTTTTCAGGAATTTTACCTCATGCTGTGAACTTTTCAGTTTCTTTCTGAATTCTTTGGCTTTGCCTTGTTTAGTTTCGTCCAGGGGCAGCCCGGTAGATAAATAATAAGAAGCCTCGATCACGCCATCTTCTTCTGTGAACTGCCCGACAGCATCATAGGCAAGGGATGTTAATAGCATGATAACGGGCTGATCGCTATCAGCTTTATCTTGGTCTGGAGTCAATTCATCGTTATTAGGATATTTGGATGCCAATTTTCCTACCGCAAAACTGCCATTTTTATTTTTTAAAGCAGAAGAAGTGATTTCTACATGCAAGGCATTCAGAGGGTTCTTTTCCATTTCTACGATTTCTCGGTCTTGTACATTTGCAATAACATTCGGTATGTAAAGGCGGGTTTCAAGGTCGCCCAAAAATCCTTTAACTGCATCATTACCTATATCGATTGATACGAATCTAGCCATATTAGTAAGATTCCTCCTTGGTATTTTTGGATTTTTATTCTACATTCCTTGCAATTGTATGCAATTTGCATACAAAAGTCAAGAGTGCATGCAATTTGCATACAATTATCATTTAATTAATTAATTAATTCTAATAAAGAGGACGTCTTAAGATTAGGTGGGAAATGTAGTTTTATTTTCAATCATGCTGCTCAAAACGAAGAGGGTTTAAGGAACTGGTATTTTCTTGGCTATTAGGGATAAATAATAGTCCATGTCTTGTTGAGTTAGATTTTGCTCGACAAATGGGACAGTATAATTGAAACAGGAAATAAGGAAATGATGGAGAATTTAATTTAACAATCTTCTAATAGAGCAGATTTAATGATTATTAAAAGAACAATAATCCGTGGTGTTCTTTTCTCCAACGGACCATCGTTTTACCAACGGTTCTAGAATTATTTATGAAAGGGGAGTTACTTCAAAGTAGTAAAGCTCATTTTTTTTGTGCTGTTGATTTAAGAAGGCCACATTTTCAGTGGCCTTTTTTAAATCTGAATTTATCAAACTTGTTCAATGTGTAAAAATCATACTATATTTTTTTTTTCTCTTTTAGCCATTTAAGCATCTTTTCGTCATTTTTATTATTCTGGCGTTTGTTTTCTCTCCTGAGGTACCGTGAGAGGGTAGTATGGGCAATGCCAATTTCCTCTGCCGTTTTCCGAATGCTCATGTTCAGAGAATCCATAGTCTCCATCATCGTTTCCGGAGACAAGCTGATTTCCATGTCCATTCCAAAATTGAATGACTGTTGGATGTCTATAGAAGGTGTCGCTGAAGGCATACCCAGGATCAATCCTGAATCATTGGAAACAGCTGATTCAACTTGAGCCAATTCAAAGTTCTCGGAAAGAGAATAAGGGTTTTCTTGATCGATAAGGTTCATTCTTTCAAGAATTTCTTCATTGACAAGCCGGTTGGAGTTGATCATCAGTTTTTTTTGATTTTCTCTTACGACCATCTCTGTCGGTAAAATAATAACATTGACCTTTGACCAGTAATTGTTCACCCATCCTTTTTTTCCAACCCGTTCTTCGTCAATCTCTTCGCTATAGGTCCAGCTCTCAATCACGCTGTCCGCCTTCAATTGATCCAAGACGTTTTCGAATTTATCCCTGATTTGTACCCCGTTATACCTGGGTGAGAAATCCATCACTTTCAGTAGTGTGGACACTTTAAAGGGCTGTTGCAGAGTCCGCTTTAGGGTCCTGATCTTCCACTGGAGGTTCAAGTATCGGGTTAATCGTTTATGTTCCCTTTGAGTAAAGTGGCTGTATTGGAATACTTTCAGATCCAATACTCCAAGTGATTGGTTTGGTCCATCCAGGTAGGGGGTTAAGATAGGTGAGGGTTTTACTTGCACCGCATAAATCCCTTTTGGCTGGCCCGTTTTTTTATCATAGGCAACTCGCATCTTTCCAATCTCGAACATCCTTTGGAAGTCCTTGAATTCATACAGTTCATTGTCCTGGATATCTTGTGTCTGGACTACTTTTACCTGTTCATCACCAAGGGATACCCATATGCTTGAAAGGGCAGCCACCCGTTTCATGATATTGAAGCGATCCTCTTCACGAAAATCAATTTCTCTACCATGGGCAGACCGTTTCTTTAAATTTCGAAGGCGGAGGGCATCATTACTATGAAATTCGATATATCCGTCCGGGCTCTTGGGTGTAACCATCCATAAGTATGTAATTAAATCGAAGAGGTCCGCTGTCATTTCATCCAAGGAATTGATGGTGGATTCAATCAGCTCTAGCCACATTTCCTGTTGATCGGAGGTGATCTCGGTTGTTTGTAATTCATGGGGACGGAGTTCAGCCAATCCTCTGAACTTTCCTCTGTTGTCGATTATCTCGGTTGCCAAAAGACCAGTCTCTCCTTCTTTGAAGTCCTTTTTCTTCGTTACGATGTCTCTCATTAAATGAAAATCCATATCCATGCTGGAATAAATGTAATCCCGGTGTAGGGCTTCATCAATTTTTTCTTCGTTTACGCTACGCTTAATTTCATCCGTTGGAAACTCATTGATAAAGTGTCCGGCTAAAATGACCTTTATTGTGTCTTTATAGGCGTTCACAGCTTTTTTTATCATGTTTTTGCTGATAGGTTGTTCAAAGTATAATGTCTGGGTGAACAAGGAGTAGAGGGCGCGAAAACTCAATCCCATTGTATAGCCCGGAGCCTGTTTCCTCACTTCTTCCTCAGTCATATGGTAGGCTTCCTGTTTCCATTTCTCCAGAATATAACGCCGGTCATCAAATAAGGCCTTATTTTCTTCGTATATTGATATTTTTAAAAGTTCATAGTTTAAAATCAGAGAATCAGGTATGTTTTCATACTTCATCGATAACATCCTTTCTAGTACATGCAAGGCATTCTATAAAACTAGTAAACGTGGTGCATTCTATTAGATTCAAACAATAATGCACCACTCCTTTGCTATTATAGCAAGGATTTATGGTTTATCGTAATCAAAATGCACCAATTAGTACACAGAGACCGCAGTTTTTTTTGAAAAAGCACCAATACAGTTTAAAATAGAGCAATCATTCTGGTATGTTCAATAAATATTGTAGAGTGAATGCACCAATTCATCTCGTGTTATACCTCCGTAAAATCATCTGCGTATCAAATTGAATGAAAGGTGTATGGAACGATGTGCACCAAACGCACCGTTTTTTTTGATATTGAGCGGAACCTGCCTATATAAACCAATCTTAAATGCACCATTTGTAACACATGAATGGAAAGTTGAGCGGAACCTGTATACTAGATCAATCCATTGGTATATCTAGCATTCAATCATTTTTGTGCAAATATCGTTCATAGGAATCCTCCTGTGAAATTGCAAGTTGAGCGGAACCTGTCTATCTGATATGCACCACCTTCTTATATAGATGAGCGGAACCTGTTTAGCATTTATCAGAAGAGAAATAACTCAAACCCCTGACATTACAAGGTTTTCAATGTTTTTCTCTATTTCGTGCTTTAATCAAAAATGGAACATTTCGACTCATTTCGGTGCAATACTTGAGCGTAACTTGCATAGAAAAAAAAAAGTGATTTTTTTTTACCCCTTGGGGCTCTAAGCTTCAAGGGGCTTTTTTTTTTGGTGCATTTCCCTTAGAGAGCATCATTTTACAAAATACGATTTCGCTATACTGATAGGAGCAAAAAAATGTACGACAACTGTGTCATTCCAGCGATTGAATTGGGGTCACGGCCGTTAAAAGATAGCCAGCGACATGGATCGTTTTTTGCACCACTAATTTAACTTCATAACTTCAAAAGGAAGAAGGTGACATCAATGGGGATAAGGGAAATTGGGAATAAAGCAGGCCATGTCGTTTCAATCGTTGAAATCATGCAGTTCATGACTCATAACAGTCTTTTTTTATATAAGAAAAAGGGTTCTTCTGCCCTTTCTGAAAGAATGGCAGCTTATGAGGAAAGGGAAGGCAGTAATCCACACAAGAGGGGCGCTGTCTTTGTATCTCCATCGAAAGCCGACCTCACAGAAGGAAAAGGCTATGTTGTCACCTCATATGAAACGCTCCAGGAGAAACATCAAAAATTGACTCATTGGACACCCAACACCTATCGGGGTGGTACATACTATGACTTCAAGAGGCGAATGATCAAAGGTCATACCCGTGAAAATCTGAAACAGATCAATGTAATGGGCTTTGATATCGATACGAAGGAAGTCGATCTGTACGGGCTTTATTTGGGCTGTGAGGAGCTGGGGTTGCCTCGTCCCAACCTATTGCTGGAAACACCGAGAGGTTTCCAGGTCTTTTACATTTTAGAAACGCCATTTTATATACATAAAAATCAAGATTATAAGTCTTTGAGAGTGGCAGAACGATTGTCAGACAATATTCGTAAAGCCGTTTCCAAGTATGTACCGGTGGACAAGAACTGTGTGCCTTTTGGCTTTTATCGAATCCCCAGGGAAGATAATGTCCTGGATTTCTCTGACGAGCCGGCAAACACTAGAGAACTGCTTGCCTGGTCCAAGAAATTCGAAGAACAGGAAAAAAGAAGTTTCCTTCGGGTGGTTTACGATAAGAACGATTCAGCATTCGACCAAACGTCTTCAGATTGGTATCGTGCACTAATCCTTTCGACAGGCATCCAAAAAGGGTATCAAAGCGCAAGCCGTAATAATGCCCTGATGACGCTTGCCCTTGCCAATTATTCGAGTGGCCGCCCTTTGGAAGAAGCCTATGATGAACTGGACCAGTTTAATAGCCAATTGGACCATCCTTTGAAGAAAAGTGAGTTTGAGCGCACGTTGAGGAGCGCATATTCCGGTAAATATAAGGGCGTAAAGCGCGCCTATGTAGATGGATTGCTGGAACTATGGACAGACGGTCGCGTTCAATTCCAAGGTAAGGAAGGCTGGTATAAATTCAAAAAACCACGCGAAGAGCGTGTCCGTTCCCATTATGATGAAAGGGAAGAGGACATCCTTGCCTATTTGACGGTTCATACGAGCCCTGTAACGCCGTTTTTAGAGGGGTCTTTACCCATGCTTGCCAAAACCTTCGGGATGGCGGTATCAACGCTAAAAGAAGTTTTGAAGCGCTCCACTAAGGTAATCAAGCATTCAGTCGGTCAGGGGAGGGGCGCCTACACCCAATTAGCGAGCCGATCGATGATGTTCAGGAGTTTGTTGCAAAAGCGCCAAGAACGGATTAAACATGCGCAATTGACATTTTCTGAGCTATTGCCTAAACCTAATGCATTTCCACAAATGCTGATCTTTCCTTCCTTACAATCAGAATTACTTACTTATGAGGTGGATATTCTATATAGGTCAGGGGCTTCGCCTCCTGGGAAAAGACACCTAAAATTAATAAGCCAGTCTGCCATTACATATCTATAGTATCTTATTCATGTACGTTTATTAGATTTAAAATAAGTTAAAGTGTTTGTAAATAATATAGATTCATATACGTAAATGGCGGGCTACTGAATGTCTTTATTATTTGCGGTTTAAAATGATGCCAAAACGAATCATATAAAGGACGGAATAACTCCTGTTTATTTCAACAGGAATCAGGTGGATGGCAGTTAACGTCATGCAATCATTCGAATCAATCGGGTTTCCGCTTGCAACCATTAGAGACCCTGAATATTCCATTCAAATTGGCGTTAAACATTTTGCGGAAGTGATAAAGCAAAATGTTTTATTAACCTTGTTTTTCAAAGCTATAACTTTGGGTATGAATTTATAGGATACGATTAGAGTGTGGGGGATATTCTAACGAGGTAGCCACTTAAATATGTGCCTGCTAGGGATGGGTGGATAGGTTACGAATTATGTGAACTATGCAATATTACAACAGTGGAACTGGCAGAGTGGTTGACGTGGGAGAGGCTTAGCAATCTTTTGGTGTAGAAGAAGCACATAATATTATGAAACAATATCTTGGTCGACCCTACGTATCTGGCTTTGTTTTATTGTACTGCGACTGAGCGGTGCACATTCGCAGTTTTCTTGGTTGAAGGCTTTGTAAATTCTATCGCATTAGGATTATCTCTATTTGCATCCACATCTGCATCTGCAGAAAGGAACGAACATACAGACAAAAAGCCTTCCTTTGAATTCGGGCTTATTACCGATATTCAATACTGTGATTGTGATGCAGCGGGTGTACGCTATTACCGGAATTCGATAAGCAAATTGCAGGAAGCAACAGCTGCACTCAATCAGCATGATCTTAAGTTCACTGTACAGATGGGAGATATGATTGACCGGAACGTGGACAGTTTTAATACCATACTTCCTTACTTTAACAAAATTAATGGTCCCAAATATAATGTGCTCGGCAACCATGATTTCGCAGTACCAACAGACCAAGTGGTTGACATTTTAGGTATGAAGAATCAATATTATGACTTTGCTGAAAAAGGCTGGCGTTTTGTCGTGTTAGACACCAATGACCTGAGCCTGTATGCCAATGAACCAGGTTCATTGACATATCAACAAGCCGAAAAGATGTATAATCAACTACAGGCGTCCGGAGCGAAAAATGCTCAGACCTGGAATGGCGGAGTAGGTTCCGAACAAATGACATGGCTACATAACGTTCTTAAAAAATCGGCTAAAAAGAATGAAAAAGTTGTGGTGATTGGGCATCATCCGGTATACCCTACCAACGAGCACAATGCATGGAATGACGCTGAAATCATGCGGGAACTGGAGTCTGCGGGCAATGTAGTGGCTTACTTCAACGGGCATAATCATGCATGCAATTATGGCGAGAAAAAGGGAATCAAAAATGTGAATTTTCAAGGCATGCTGGATACACCTGATACCAATGCGTACTCTGTAATCCAGGCGTTCAAGGATCGCTTAGAGATTGATGGTTTTGGTCGGGAGCCTGACCAAAACCATCAAGGTGAATACTATCCATGAATACGATCAAGAGCAGCAAAATGAAAATGGCGAACATTAATAGATAGCATCGTTTTCCAGAATTAAAACGAACCAAAGAGGCAAACGGATTTCCGCTCGCCTTCTTGGTTCGTTTGTCTTAACAATTTCAAAGTATTTTATTTTCTAGCTCTGTTACGCAGAATGTAGATTTTCTTCTAGTCATTGTAGTGTTTTTATATAATTTTACAAGAGGTTTAATGATGTGGAATATACAAGTCTTATGAATATGTATGTTGATATTGAAACAATAGAATTGCAAGAAACAGTTTATTTTTCGAAACTATGATACTGGAATAAAAGAAGTACAGTTTTTATGTCCTAAAGTTTAAATGTAATAATTGTTTTTTTATCAAGCTTTACAAGAAAAGACCGTCTATTTTTGGTCTCTTCTTTTTGATTACAATGAACAACAAAGTTTAATAGAGCCTAAAAGAAAGGCTGGTTATGTTCGCTGGGGTGGAACATGTGGGCAACCATATCTTACGGAAAACGTTTGGCTATTGGTTTTACCAAAGCCACGAAGGATATTGGCATGCTGCAACGGATTCTGCATGCCAATATCCTTCTGTTACCCCACGCTATATAGTCATTACCGAAGAAGAAACGAACAACGTATTGAAACATTTTAGCGTTTTTCACTAATCCATCTTCTTTATTTTTTTCTTCAAGTAATTTTATTTATTTTGATGCAGTAAGAACGTTACTTTAAGAGAAAAACGTCCGTTCAATAGGGGGACGTAAGGGGATATTTATTAACATTTAGTGATAGCACTAAATACTTGCTTTTTTAATAAAAATGTAAGTCCCACATTAGCCCACCTTTTAAAAAATGTAAGACCCATGTAAGTACATTCGTATATTTTACTTTAGTAGAGAACTTGTTCACACGGAAGGACAAGCTGTGCATATTCTAGAGTATAAGTATATGGAGGTGAAAAGTATGAGTTACAGTAAATGGTGGAAGCTTTTTCTTATTAATTATAGTGAAAAGGAAGTGAATATAACTTCCAAAATAGAAGATAGAATAAGAGTTTTAATCACCGGTGATTCATTGGCACTCCCAAGACCATATAACATTCGTACATTTGATCCGGAAAAAGATGAAGAACTTGGGATTCATCTCCATAATACTTACGGATATTTATTGCAAAAAGAACTTTCTAAGATTTATTCCAAAACAGAGATCATTAATCGTGCACAACATGGACAATGTATTGGAGATGTCTATGTACAGTTATTTGGTCACTTATTTTACTTTCAGCCTGATATTATTATTTTGCACGTTGGAATTGTTGATTGCTGGCCGCGTAAAGAATTAAACGGCAAGCCAAAAACCGATATTGGAAATTTTTCTATGTATTATGACAAGATTATTGAGTTATTAAAGAAGAGAAAACAGACAAAGTTAATTATTATAGGAATTTGTCCAACGTCAAAAAGAGTGGAGGAGAAGTACCCCGGGACTCTTCAACAAATAAATAAATATAATAACATTTTAATGAGCGGAAGTGATCAGCAACAAATTTTTTATATAGATATGGAGAAACATATAGACATAGATCATCCAAATGTTTACTTGATGTTAGATGATCAACATTTAAATAGAAAAGGGAACAAGTTAATTTGTAACTTAATTAAGGATGTTTTAGTGGTATAACACTTTTTATCTGTCTACCATTTTGTTTGTGTTCTTAAAAGTTTTGCTTGTACGCTTATCTATACTTACTTTGTGAGAAATGCAAAGCTAGCAAAAAGCAAGATGCAAATAAACCCGTTTCTTGCGGGCTTATCATAGAACCCGCGAAGCCCGCAAGAAACGGGATTTGTCCATCTTCCATTTACCAAAACGAAAAACGAGTGAACCTTCTGTCCTCAACTGTATGTAATAGCACCTAACTGTCTCAATATATAAAATCTACGTTTTGACGTCGGTCCCTCAGCACTATCCTCATGGTTCTTGGCAACAGTGGCACCAAATGCATCCAACTAGAGAGTGGTAACATTATACAGAGAAGATATCGAGGTGAATTCTCACCTCTTCTTTATGAGCAAGATTTTTTATGATATAACTGTAAATTTATAATGAGTTTTGATCCAAATTTTTCTATTAAATTCCTATCTCCTTTAATGAACTAATCTGCCCCGCTAGTTGAAGAAGAAAAATCAAAAGCATTGTTTAACATAAGCTATTTTAAAGAAGTAACAATCAAAAAAAGTTCACAAAAGTATACTTTTGTGAACGGTGAGGTACCCTCATAATTTTTCATAAAATGTGCTAAACACTTTAAAAATAGCCTGTCCCTTTTTTAAATAATCATAGAATATTATATTGGTAAAAGGAATGAAACTCCTACCCCAAGAAAATCAACTTTTTCTTTCTTCATATCTTCACTCCTTTTTTTTCATTTTAAATTAAAGTAAAAACACAATTTATCAAATCCTTAAGGCTTTTTAAAACCCATTAAAGGCCGTTTATAACGTCAAAAACCTTTTCACTTACTTTTGTTATTCGAAAAAAATTAAAACACCTCAGAAAGCCCAATAAACAGCATGAACGACGAATTTTTAAAAACATCTTTCAAACGACTCTAAACAAATCCCTGTTTTTTCGAGACCTCATTTCGACTTTCCATTTCTTTTATATTCAAACCACTTTTCTTTTTACTTCCCAACCCGTTCACTCCATTTTATACTTACAACTCACTTCTGGCCGGCGACAACTTTAAAGTACCAGAAGACCTCGGTTATGTTAAATAGTATAGGCGAGGTCTTCTGGTGTTTACGAAAAAGGAGGAGTCGGCCCGAACCAATAAAAGACAAGGATCTATTACGAAATATTACCGGAACTAAAACAAAAATTAGTTTCCTTTTTATTTCTTTCTTATTTACGTTTTAAAAGCTATGAGTTAGAAAGAGCATAAGGAAAAACTGTCCCCAACAACGTTGCGGAACTAGGCAAAGCCTAGTGTTTTTATGGGTACATGAAAAATCCATCAATGTCCCCTTTGTGTCCCCTAACAAAACCATCAATGTCCCGAAAATTTGTATCAAGCAAATTCTAAGATTTGAGAAAACCGATTTCTCCTGTATTGAGAAATCGGTTTTTTATTATTCATAAAAACTGCCTTAAATGCTTAGACTTAGCAAGTGTAAAGCTGCCCAAATAAATGATATGAATAAAATTACTTGACACATTTCTTCTACTTCGTAATACTATATAGTAGTACTGAGTAATGACGATTAGTTTGTAAGGAGGATATATGAAACATTTAACGGAAATGCTTAGGGGAGTTCTTGAAGGTGTGGTGCTCCAAAAGATTCAAACAGGAGAAACCGGGAACCTACATGTACAGCTGCTGGATGGGAATGATCCGCGGTGTAATCATTTTGAAAGAAGCATAGGAGGAAGTAAAAGCTCCATAAAGAAAATCGGCTGTATCCAATGATGATAGCTGGTTTTATAAATATTTAGAAAATCCAGTTGACAGTCCATCTACTACGTGCTACGATATACCTGTAGTGAGTCGCACTGGATACCAACACCACTGAATAGTAAGGTTGCAAAAGTATTTTTAAGAAAAATAGTTGACACCTCCGCTACTCGGTGTTACAGTGTACATGTAATAAGCAATACTGAATAGCATGATTTCCCAAAAGCTATTCAGTAAAAATTTCCCTTAGTACTAAGTTATACTGAATATAAGTCAGACAAAATAGAGGAGCCTCTGAACATGGAAAATTTAACTGAAATGCTGAAGGGTTCTCTGGAAGGCTGCGTGCTGGAAATCATCAGCCGCCATGAAACCTATGGCTACGAGATTACCCGCCGCCTGAACGAGCTTGGGTTTACTGAAGTCGTGGAAGGGACGGTCTACACCATCCTCGTGCGATTAGAAAAGAAAAAATTGGTAACCATGAAAAAGAAACCGTCAGATATGGGGCCGCCCCGCAAGTTTTACTCACTTAATGAGGCTGGCCGCCAGGAACTTGAATTGTTTTGGGAAAAATGGGATTTTGTATCATCAAAAATCAACGTCTTGAAGTCAATCTAGCTTCATAAGATATTCCGTACGATATTTTTGGAGTGTCTTGTTCAGCTTTATAAAAAAGGAGGAAAAATAACATGATGGAAATGTTCAAAAAAATGATTGGTGATAAAAAAGAATACAAGATGATGATGGCACGAGTTGAAGCCCTGCCAGAAGACTACCAGTTTGTATTTAAGAAAATTCAAAACTACATGTGGAATTTCTCAGCGGCGGGCAGCGGGATGGATATGCTGCACATACAGTATGAATTAATCGAGTTGTTCGAAGCCGGTGCGGCGGAAGGCAGACAAGTGCTGGAAATCACTGGGGACGACGTGGCGTCCTTTGCCGACGAACTAGTGGCAAACGCTAAAACCTATGTCGCCAAGTATCGTGAAGATTTGAATCAGAGTATCATGAAGCGATTGGGAAAAAATAAATTCAATAGATAATACCGACTGAATAGCTGGTTACAAATGTGAATTGCCACCTTCGCTATTCAGTTAATTTTCAACCCGGTAATAAGTTATACAGATTATCAGTCAGACTAAATAGAAGAGTATAGGCAATCTAGCTCCGCAAGGCGTTTTTTATAAGGAGGAAAAATAGCATGATGGAAATGTTCAAAAAAATGATTGGTGATAAAAAAGAATACAAGATGATGATGGCACGGGTTGAAGCCCTGCCAGAGGACTACCAGTATGTATTTAAGAAAATTCAAAACTACATGTGGAATTTCTCAGCGGCGGGCAGCGGGATGGATATGCTGCACATACAGTATGAATTAATTGAGTTGTTCGAAGCCGGTGCGGCGGAAGGCAGACAAGTGCTGGAAATCACTGGGGACGACGTGGCGTCCTTTGCCGACGAACTAGTGGCAAACGCTAAAACCTATGTCGCCAAGTATCGTGAAGATTTGAATCAGAGTATCATGAAACGATTGGGAAAAAAGTAAATTCAATAGATAATACCGACTGAACAGCTGGTTACAAATGTGAAATGCCACCTTCGCTATTCAGTTATATTTTTAACTCGGTAATAAGTTATACAGATTATCAGTCAGACTAAATAGAAGAGTATAGGCACTCTAGCTCCGCAAGGCGCTTTTTATAAGGAGGAAAAAAGTATGAGCAATGCAGCGATTTCTGTAAAAGGGTTAAGAAAATCCTTTAAAGACAATGAAGTCTTAAAGGGGGTGGATTTTGAGGTGCGGCGTGGCGAAATTTTCGCACTGCTGGGCTCAAATGGAGCGGGCAAGACGACGACGGTCAACATCCTCTCGACGCTGATGAAGGCCGATGGCGGCGAAGTAGGTATTTGTGGCTTTGACGTCCAGCGTCAACCGGATCATGTTCGCCAGAGCATCAGCCTGACAGGGCAGTTCGCAGCTTTAGACGGCATGCTCACCGGGCGGGAAAACCTGATGATGATCGCCAAGTTGCGGGGAGTTTCCAATCCCGCTCAAGTCGCCGACAATCTGCTTGCAAGATTCAGCCTGACCGATGCGGTCAACCGCCGGGCGGACAAATATTCCGGCGGGATGAAGCGCCGGCTTGACATCGCCATGAGCCTGATCGGGACGCCAGCTGTCATTTTTCTCGACGAACCGACGACAGGGCTTGACCCCGAAGCGCGGATTGAAGTCTGGGATACCGTCAAGGAGCTTGCCGGCGGCGGAACGACCATCTTGCTGACGACCCAGTACCTGGAGGAAGCCGAACAACTGGCGGACCGTATCGCCATCCTGCATGGCGGAAAAATCATCACGACCGGTACCCTTACCGAACTCAAGGAGATGTTCCCGCCAGCGAAAGTGGAGTACATCGAGAAGCAGCCGACATTGGAGGAAATTTTCCTCGCTATCATCGGCAAAAAGGAGGAGATGTAAATGAATAGCAAAACAGGGGTATTACTAGGGCGTTTAATGCGCAACATCATGCGCAGCCCGGATACGATTATCACGGTGGCGATTACGCCGATTATGATGCTGCTGCTGTTTGTCTACGTATTTGGCGGCGCCATAGAGACAGGCACGGACAACTACGTCAATTATTTATTGCCGGGAATCTTGCTGATGGCTATCGCATCCGGCGTCGCTTACACTTCCGTGCGGCTGTTTACGGATGTAAAGAGCGGGCTGATGGCGCGTTTCATTACCATGCCTATCAAGCGCTCGTCGGTATTGTGGGCTCACGTGTTGACCTCGCTTGTTTCCAATGCGCTTACTGTCGTGGTGGTTATCCTCGTCGCGCTCTTGATGGGCTTCCGTTCCAGCGCTGATATCCTGGATTGGTTCGCGGTAGCTGGGATACTCGGGCTGTTTACGCTGGCGCTGACATGGCTGGCTGTCATTCCCGGATTGACAGCGGGGTCTATGGAAGGGGCGACAGCCTACTCGTACCCGCTGATTTTCCTGCCCTTTATCAGTTCGGCCTTTGTCCCCACCGAAACCATGCCTAAAATTGTCCGTGCGTTCGCTGAGAACCAGCCCGTGACTTCAATCGTGAATGCGATTCGTGCCCTCTTGTATGAAGGGTCTGTTGGCAACGGTATCTGGATCGCGCTTGCCTGGTGCGTCGGCATCATGGTCATCGCTTACTTCTTCGCCAGTAAAGAATTTAAACGCCAGTTAGGGTAAGTACACCATTATGGGATTAGCCATATCAATAGTCAGCCGCTGCGATGAATGCATTTGCTATCACAAAAAAGAGTGAATCAATTACCTGAAGAATACAAAAAAAGGCAATGAAAGCAATTGAAAATTATATGTGGAACTTTGCTAAGGGATCGGGTATGTTTGAGGTTTTAACCAATATTTTAGAGATGTTCGAGAGTAGTGCCAGTGATGGTTTAAGTATACGAGAAGTAGTAGGAAATGATATTGCAGAATTTGTCGACTCATTCCTAGCTGAGTTTCCTGAAGAAACATGGATTGACAAACTAAGAAATAAATTAAGAAATTCTAGGAGCGAGCCATGAACTGTGCTTTTCTTCAATATCAGCTAATAGAAGATTTGTTGAATAATTCCCAATCTCTCAGTGATATAAATGAGAGATTGGGATTTTTAATACTGGAATATCCTTAACGTTGTAAATCCGCGTTTTGCTGGCGGTTTTTCGTTGTTCTTAATACAGAAGAAAGGTGATATTTTTTTTCAAAAAATAACATTGTTTTTCCATAACAAATAAGCCATCCAACGCTTACGTAGGTAATAATTCCTAATTATCCGACCTCTCATGTACTTGTCCTATTTTTCTATTTTTCGTCCTGATCCATACGAAAAAACAACTTTCTAAAATTCAGCAGCCTTTCTTTTTTTTGAATCTGGACCGTGTAAAAAAATCTTCACTCTTTATAAAACAATAAATAACCATATTGAAACTTTGGCTTTTAAGGAGGTTACACATTGAATATTTTTTTGCATAAAAAAAGACTGAAGCAATCAATTCAGCCAAAATAAATATTAATATTGATATTTGTATCTATCCAATCATTCACTTTTGCATGGTAAGGATCACAATGGATGATTCTACCTGCTATTTTTGTGCAATCATTTTAAATGACGAAAAATAGTTCAGTTTGTCTTATACAAATTACCTTTACATTGCATTTACTATAATAACTTTATCATTAAGGAGGTGTTTTAATTTGTCAGATTTGGGAATTAGGCCTATTCCTAGATTAGAGGAGCCGCGCAAGAGACGGATTGGTGCTTTTGGGGGTATAGAATACGTGCAATATGATGGAATCTTTTCGGGACGCACCTCTACTGGAAAATTTCGTGTGCCCTATCGGATTGCTGCTCCTGTAAATCCCGAAAAAGGTAACCAGACTGTCCTAGTAGAACCTCCGCACTTCAATATTGCACTTGGTGCAAGGGTATTCTATTTGGGGGAGGAGTTTTTATTCTCCCGTGGATTTTCCCATGCAGGTGTCGGCTGGAGTACAACGTCCTTTGACGGTCGAAATCGCAGAATCCTTGACCCTACTGTGCCCGGAGTGTTCATCAATGGTGGTTTCATTGAAGAAAATGGACGAGTTGACGACGAGATCATTTCTGAATTTGCCAAGGCTCTGAAAATAGATCGCATTGCAAGACGAATTCTTGGAGACATTGAACGACGGTCTATTACCGGTTTCTCGGATTCCTCTGACCCTGTTCTCCGCTTAATTACCTCCGGACTTGCAGAAGGTGTTTTTGATTTTGCACTTCCATTCACTGCATTTGGACATGATCCACAAGCAGCAATATCGGCAGGACTCTATGATGGCAAGATAATTGTTGTCAATTCTGAATTCGAGGGGGCATCCTCAGAATTTGTGGATCGCGGTATCGAGCTGAATCAATATCGCTTCTACGCTGTTGCAGGTTCACCCCACATCCCTGATCACTTAGTATTTGCGTCGCTTACAACTACAAATAGAACAACACCAGCTAGCTTTTCACCTGAGCTGCGCGCACACTTTCTGCAGGGAGACAAGTGGGTGCGTAAAGGCAAACAACCACCTGTGAGCCATCATTTATTAGCAGCTGCTGACGGCACCCTTATAGAAGACGAGAATGGTAATGCCATTTCTGTAAATGCAAGTGGGGAACGAGTTCCACGGTTGCCATTTGTGGAGCTCGGTGAGGCGCACTATATTGGTGATTTCATCGGCACCTATGAAAGTGTAAAAACCATTCAGCAATTGGGCTTCGATACTCACAATGATTACTTGAAGGCGCTTCGTGAAAAGCTCGCCGATTATTTAGATGCCAAAAATATTCTTAAAGAAGAAGCAGAAGAGATGTTTCGCCGTGCCACGCTGTGCCCACCTACAACGTACACCGAAACATACCGTGACCACTACGATAACTTTGTAGACATTATTCCCTGTCCTTAAAAGGTAGATGGATATCCTTAGCCCTATCAAAATCACAAATACTGTAGGCACCCTCCCTATGAGTTTTATACTCTAGTTTTCGTTGACTAGAGAACCTTTTAGTATATTAATGCATATAAAAAGATAGGGACACTGGCACTTTTTATATCATTGACATCTGTTAAATAATCATTTTAGAGGCGTCTGACGTTTTTTTTAAAAGAGTAGGTTTAATGTTTGTTCTAAAAGTAAAAACATTTAAGTGGTACTTGTAGATTATAGTAACTGCTTTTTGTTTAGCTGTGGTAGTGTTTCAAAAATGTATAGTCATAATTGTTTTTGTATTAATATAGCAGGTTAATAATAAATAACTCTTATCGAGGAGTGGAAAATATGAGGGCAGATGCAGTTTTTGAAGGTGGTGGAGCCAGGGGAATTGCTTTTGTTGGAGCGATTCAAGCTATGGAAGAGGAAAAAGTAGTATGGGAAAGACTGGCTGGAACATCAGCGGGAGCTGTAATAGCTGCTCTTTTAGCAAGCGGATACAAAAGCTATGAAATTAGAGATCGATTGAGTGAAATTGATTTTTCAAAGCTTCGAGGGAAAACGATTTTAAATCGGATACCTATTTTCGGTACCTTTTTAGAGCTTATGGTTCATCTCGGAATTTACAAAAACGATTATTTGGAAACATGGATGGATTCACTTCTTTCCAAAAAAGGTATTAAGACATTTGCGGATCTTCCAGATGGAAAGTTGAAGATTATTGCTTCAGATGTTTCGAATGGTCAAATGCTTATTTTACCAGACGATTTGGATCGCTATAGTATGACTCCTGCTGATTTAAAAGTTTCAACTGCCGTTATGATGAGTGCATCCTTGCCATTTTTCTTCCGTCCGGTTATTTGGAAATCAAAAGACCGTAACAAATCCTACATTTTAGATGGTGGTTTACTTAGTAACTTCCCAATATGGATATTTGATACAACAGAGCAACCTCGTTTTCCAACGTTCGGATTCCATTTTGTTAAAGATGAAGTTAACATAGATGCGGTTATACCAACGCCGATCCATCTTTTCAAAAATATATTTAAAACGATGCTTCAAGCCCATGATTTACGGCATATGAACGAAGAAACGATTGAACGCACGATTCAAATTCCAACTGGCCACATCAACGCGACTGATTTTGAACTGAATGAAGATGAAATTGACTTTCTCTATAAATCAGGCTATACCTCTGCAAAAGAATTTTTGGCGAATTGGGATTTTGAACAATATAAGATCAAGCGAATTAAAAAGAGCAAAGAATAGATAGAGAAAAGAAAACGGATACAAGAGTGGGACAAGCTAAGCTGTTGCAACTGCTCATTTTCTTATTGAGACGAGGTAGGTTAGCATTCTTGTAGAGCGATATTTATAGGATATGAAAAATATGGAGCCCCATCCTGTATCAAAAACGATGTAAATCGGCCAGTATGTTTACATCTCGTTTTTTCATTAGTCCAACACCTCGAATATAGCATCCGCAACTCAGTATCATCATTTTCATATTCTTTGATGATCTTGAATGGACAAGCTCCTTGATTTTCAAGGGGTTTGTTTTTTTATTTTTCTTAAAATTGTATCTTCTTTTCACATTCTATAAGTTAATAAAAATTAAACCTTACCCAATAGGCTATAAATACCGTTCATTTACAGATATGTTTAATAAAAGTGAAGGGAATTCACACCAGTATGGAGAATATGTGAAATAACAGTCATAACAGTGTGAAGGGAATGTGAATTATGAAAATTAAAGAGGTGTTAGACGAGCTATCCATGCCAGGAAATACAATGGCTAAGATTGCAAAATACTAGGCTAAGATTGGAGAGAAGAGATTAAAGGAAGCATTGCATAATGCAGGGTATGAGTATCGGAACAAAAATCCTAAAGGCTGGTTTTATGCAGGTGAAGGAGAACAACCCCTTTATCAATCCGTGTTTGAGTTTATTAACGTACAGACTAGTTTACCTGATGTGAAACAGAATTCACCTAGAAAACCACAAGGTATTTCACTCGATGTGAACAGCGTAAGAAATGAAGGTGAATATAATATTCACACGGGTTTCACACCAGAGGAAGTAGCGATATTGAGGGACCTGATAAGGGGATATGTCCTTGATGATCAGCATGAGGATAGCCAGGGAGATAGAGACGATCTTTATCAAAGGGTAGTCACTTTAGAAAAAAAAGGCGACAAAGTAAGGAAAACCATTGTCATAAACCGAGAAGTTGGGTCCTTGCTTGATAAGTTTGCAGAGCAACAGAAGTTTAATAAGAGTGATCTCATAGAGATAGCAATATTGGATTTAGTAAAGAAATACCAGTGAATCCTAATAAGAAGCGACAGGAGCCCTATACAAGAGAATTTTAAGAGAAGGGTGTACTATTAGGGGTTAAAGTCCCCCTAACAGTTTTTCATTCCCGTATAAACGAGGACCGCATCTCTTAAGAATTTAGCTGTTCCAGGTTGTTTAGCGTCATAGTATGAAGTGAATCTTTCATCATTTACATATAACTGAGCAACTCCTGCATGTGCTTCTTTCGTATAGCTATCCCAATAAAAGCTTAACCACTGACGATGTAAATCAGCTCCTTTTTGAGCTAATTCTCCAGCAGGATCACCGGTTTTAAATGCAGCATGAAGTGTTTCAAGCACCTCTGTCTCAAGTTTTGTAACCATATTATATTGTTCTTGGGACATTCCTTTTACTTTTTGATTAGACTTGTTAACCGCGTCATCACCGTACTTCTCACGAGCTTCCTTGCCATACTTCATTTCATTGTCATCAACTAACTTCTGCTTAAACCCTTCGAACTTTTCTTTATTAGACATTGTAATTCTCCCTTCTGTTAACGAAATGGTTTTATCAACATTTGAAATCAGTAAATCCAATTGTTCTCTTTTTTCAAGAAGTTTCTGGCGATGTTCTCTCAGTGCTTTCGCTCTATCAAAAGAGGGGGCGGTAACTATATCTTTAATGCTTTCTAAGCTCACACCTAACTCTCTGTAAAAAAGTATCTGCTGTAGCTTATCAACCTCATCTTGACCATATATGCGGTATCCTGATGAGTTAATTCTTGCTGGTTTAAGAATCCCAATTTCATCATAATATCTCAAAGTCCGAGTACTAATACCGGCTATCAACCCTAGTTTTTGCACTGTATACTCCATTGTCGTTACCTCCTGACAAAATCACTATAAACCTTTACGTTGCGTTAAGGTCAATAGTTATTGGAAATATTTTTATAGTAGATAAACGGGCGGTAGAACCCCCACTAAGTGCGTATCTGCATCTTTGCAACTCACGCTTCTGTTTTTTACCGTGCAATCTGTGGTTGGTGCGACTTTGGTTTTAAAATGTTATAGGAAGACAAAAGCTGAATTTATTAATGAGTATTAGCTTACTTCGGAAGTTTAATAATATGGTTGCCTGAAAAGGTTATTGTCAAAACGTCACTTGAATATGGAAAATAGCGAGGCT
This sequence comes from Peribacillus sp. FSL K6-1552, assembly GCF_038005205.1. NCBI lineage: Bacteria > Bacillati > Bacillota > Bacilli > Caryophanales > Bacillaceae > Peribacillus > Peribacillus sp. FSL K6-1552. The sequence continues at coordinate 111,176 of NZ_JBBOST010000002.1, read as the reverse complement.
GCAAGTTGATGATAGGTGGGTTCTCTATTTTCGCAATTAAAACCATTCATAGTTCCTCTTCATTCACATTCATACATTAAGCCTGGTTTTTTTTTGATGGTCAATGTTTTCCCTTTGCAGAAATAAATTTATTAAATTTTAATAGATGCTAGCCCGTACAATGTATTACATTTTTGAATTATATATGAGGAGGTTATAAATCTGAAATCTAGTAAGGAAAAAAGGTAAGAAAGAATTATGTATCTTTTTTCATGAAAGGAGAGAATTTGTGGACACGCAATACTTAAATCAATGCATACAAAATATACAAGTTCAAAATGTGGATAATGCAGACGTAGAGGTAGTCAATAACTCGCCATTGGTGATGATTGGTAAAGGACGTCAGGGAGCGGTTTTTCAACTTTCTGACGACATTTGTGTGAAAGTGTTTGGTAATACTGAAGATTGTGAACGAGAATACTATGCTCTTTCCCTTGGGCAGCACACAACCCTATTTCCAAAAGTCTATGCGAATGGACCGCTTTATATAGCGATGGAAATCATTAAAGGGGTCGATGTACGTGAATACTTGCAATCGCAACCCTTAACCAAAGAACTTTCCACCAAATTGATCGAGATGCTAATCACGTTTAAAGAAATAGGCTTTGAGCGAATTGACCATCATAAAAGGCAAATTTACCTGCTGCAGGATGGCAGTCTAAAAGTAATTGATGTAGCGAGGACTGTTTGGCGTGATCGAGTCTATCCTTATCCCCGTAAATTATTGACTTCCCTGGGTGAAGAAAATAAGGAATTGTTTTTATCCCATGTACAAGAACTAGCCCCCGAGTTGTATGAAGAATGGGTGCACTATATCCGAATGGAAGAGATATCCCGTGAAGTGTACCAAGTACTCATGTCAGAACCGAAGAATACCAATATAGTCAAAACTCTAAATAAAGGGTTGTTGACAACAAAAGATGAGAATATTTATGTTGTTCAACTAGAAGGCTTAGTACACAAAGTATTTAAGGAAGAATGGGTTAAAACGATGCTCGCACGGGGGGTTGATCCCGATACGGTAATGGGAAAAATCGATGAGTATTGGGACTACCATGAACAGGCATGGGAAAGTGTACTTGAACAGGGAGGGCATAGTGAAAAGGACAAACAAGGAAAAGGGACAAAAACCGAGATAAGTACAAAAAGCAAAAAAACGGAAATGTTAAATAAGTATTGGGACTTTCTTGAACAGGGAAGACATAGTGAGAAAGATAAAAATCGAAGCAAAGACAAAGATAAAGACAAACAACAAAACATGACAAAAAACGAGCAAAATCAGACAACAAAAAAGGACAAGAACCGAGATAAAGACAAACAACAAAACATGACAAAAAACGAGCAAAATCAGACAACCAATAAGGATAAGAACAAAGATAAATCAAACAACAATAAAGGGCAAAAACGAGATAAAGACAAATAGCCTCGTCATAAATAAACGTGACAACTCCGATAATGCTTACAATAAATAAAGAAAAGTTTTATTTCTAAAGCTAAGTATTTGAGGCGGAGCCCAAATGTAAACGAGGAGAGACCAATATGAAAGTACTTGTTATCTGGCGTTTGCTCACAGTTGGAGGGGTAAATGCCGGATGGAGAAACCGCGCGATCTATTTTAAAAAACATGGAATTCATACAGAATTTCTGTACACGACAGATCACGGTGGGCTACACATTATGCAGGATATAGCTCCTGTTTATTTAACCAAAAACGAACAGGAGATTATTAAAATAATTAAGGGAAATTCCTATGACGCAATCATTGTTGTAGACACAGGGGCTGCTTATAAATGGATTCGTAAAGCCAAGTATAAGGGCCCCGTAATTGTGGAAGCTCGTACACCAGAACTTATGAAGCTGAAACCTCACTTAAAATCCTTTAAAGGAATTGAACCGGTATCCATCGTTGTTCCTTCACAATATCAAAAACGGTTAGTGTCCATACTGACTGATTTCATCCCCATCAATGTGATTTACAATGGTGTGGATCCTTCTTTTTTCCGCCCTTTATCTACTGAAGAAATTGATTTCGAGAGTAACCCTATACTACCAAAAAACAAAAAGATTATCGGTTGGATTGGTAGATTGGACAAACGTAAAAACTGGCCAATGTTGCTTGAGGTTGCAAAAAGGATTAAAAGTGAGCGCGATGATATTGAAATTTGGATTATTGGCGGAGCACAAAGCGTTCAACGTGAAGAATTTGAAGCCAAATGGCAAGAGGAAAAGCTCACAGATATCATTAAATGGTTTCCGGTCATTCCTTATCAACAAATGCCACATGTCTATGCGAAAATTCGTCAATCAGGAGGATGCACCCTCGCTACCACAAAGTCAGAATCATTTGGCAATACCTTTATTGAATCGATGGCTTGCGGTGTACCTATTGTTGCTTCAAATATGATGCCAGTCACAGAATTGGTTGTAAAAGCGAAAACTGGACTGCTCTTTCGTGGACAAAATGTCGAAGACGCTGTTAAGCAACTATACGGTATCTTAGATCAACCAGATTCCTATCAAGATATGTCGGAAGCAGCCATAGTTCACATTCAAAATAAATTTGCAATAAATGTGGTGGCAGATCAGTATATTCACTTGTTACGAAATATTTGCGATATGGAAAATGGAGCGAATGAGGAGGGGAATGACACATGATAATGCCCACTGTTTATCAAAAGAAACTGGAGGGGAAATCGAACGCACATCTCATTACATTTAGTGATGGAAAAGACTATGTGGTGAAGTATTTTCAAACAGGATTTGAAAAAACTTTACCAAATGAGTGGGTCGCCTACTGTTTAGCCCGTTACCTCGGGCTCCCTATTCCTTATGCCCAGTTGGTAGAAATTCCACAAGAATTTTCTTCTCAAGTTCCGGAATTGGCGCAGATGAGCCAAACCAACTTTCAATTTGCCTCATTGTACGTACCCAATTGTATTGATGGTCACCAAGCTTCCCATGTTTCCAATATTATTAACCACCAGTCGCTAGCCAGTATCATTTTATTTGATTACTGGTTGTGTAATAGGGATCGAACCCGTAAAAACATTCTCTTACATGAAGAAAATCTGAATTCCTACCATTTGTGGGCCATTGACCATGCAGAAGTGTTCGGATCTTACAATTGGCTTCTACCTGATTTAGAAAGGCTTCCAGTTGGGATTCTGAAAAGTGCAACTCACCAAATAATGGCACTCTTTATCGAAGACGAGAAACAATTTACCGAGCAACTTGAACTAATTCAGACGATGCCTATCCTATTAATCGAAGAAATTGTTGCTCTTATCCCTGACGATTGGGGTGTATCAATGGAGGAAAAAAAGGGAATGGTTACTACGCTGCTAAGCCGCCGCAAAAACATTCTTCCTAAGCTCATGCAAAAGTTCATCCTAAATATATATCGACCATTACACCAAAACCAGGGATAACTCCAATAAACAGTCTTTTAAATTGGCACGAACTAACGATTGAGCATTATGTGTGTTTTAATGTGTTCTGGGAAGGAATCAAAAGAATTATTTGGATTTTTGAAAACGTTTTATATTAGTAAAAGAACTAGCCTTAAGGCTAGTTCTTTTTATTTTGCTCTAAGAAAGGGGGTTGAAAGGAATATTATGGCGACAGCACTCAAAGAAAAAGAAGCATTTCGGATAAGCAATATTGTAATTTATCTGGAAACCAATTATTGTTTCCCAAAAGATCCAGATCCTTTGGGATGCTGGCTTTCTGTAGATCATACCAGAGGGAACTTCTAGTAATGTGTTCAATCTTATTAGGAGGGTTCATTAGAATTATATTTAGGAATAACCATCGTGAAATTTAGACCATTTCATTATAGAATTTCTTTTCTTTGGTCATAAGTTGTTTATTATACATTTCGAGTAGAACGAAAAGAAAACGAATTTAACACTTTTTTTCCTATGCCTACATAGGTCCTTATCTATAACCAGAGCATTTCATTTAGTGAGATAATGGAGGGATGGAGCTATGACTAGAACACGATAATGGGGAAGAAATTAGATAAAGGAGTACGTTGTCATCTTGTCCATTAAATGACTCCTTAGAGTCAGATGAAACGTAAATCAAAGTAAGGGTTAAAGGATGAAATTGTATCACGTTATAGGTACCTTAGAAATCACTATTGATTTTTATTTCAGAAACAAAGAGATAAAAAGCTACATTGTTCTTCTTTAAGAAAGCATTGAGGTTTTTTCATGTTTCCAGGTCCTATTTTAATAGAGGATCATGTTGCCTTTATTGGCTGGGCAACAAAGCTGAATAACGTGTAACTTAGTTTAGTGAATTTTTAAGGATGCTCAGGAATTTTATAAAGGTTCTTTGTTTTTAACAATTGGGCATTTTTTATTGGAGTTTATCCAATCCAATAGGTTCCCTATTCATAGGATAATGTAATGTTTTGTGAAAAGGAGGATACAAAATTGGGTAAGGGTAAAAAAGATAAAAAATGTAAGGATTGCGGCCATAGTAAATGCAAATGCCCATCTAAACAAGTACAAAAGGTAGATCAAAAAGTTGAAGTGAAGATAAACTACCCAGAATTAGGAGCAAAAGGACTGCAAGAGGATCAAGGATCACAAGGGGACCAAGGACCGCAAGGGAATCAAGGACTAAAAGGGGACCAAGGACCGCAAGGGGATCAAGGACCACAAGGGGACCAAGGACCGCAAGGGGATCAAGGACCACAAGGCGACCAAGGACCGCAAGGTGATCAAGGACCGCAAGGGGATCAAGGACCACAAGGCGACCAAGGACCACAAGGCGACCAAGGACTGCAAGGGGATCAAGGACCGCAAGGGGATCAAGGACCACAAGGGGATCAAGGACCACAAGGCGACCAAGGACCGCAAGGTGATCAAGGACCGCAAGGTGACCAAGGACCGCAAGGTGATCAAGGACCACAAGGCGACCAAGGACCGCAAGGGGACCAAGGACCGCAAGGGGATCAAGGACCACAAGGGGACCAAGGACCGCAAGGGGACCAAGGACCGCAAGGGGATCAAGGACCACAAGGGGACCAAGGATCGCAAGGGGATCAAGGACCACAAGGTGACCAAGGACCGCAAGGGGATCAAGGACCACAGGGCGACCAAGGACCACAAGGGGATCAAGGACCACAAGGCGACCAAGGACCACAAGGGGATCAAGGACCACAAGGCGACCAAGGACCACAAGGCGACCAAGGACCACAAGGGGATCAAGGACCACAAGGGGACCAAGGACCGAAAGGGGATCAAGGAGTGCAAGGGGATCAAGGACCACAAGGGGATCAAGGACCACAAGGGGATCAAGGACCGCAAGGCGACCAAGGACCGCAAGGGGATCAAGGACCGCAAGGCGACCAAGGACCACAAGGGGATCAAGGACCGCAAGGCGACCAAGGAACGCAAGGGGATCAAGGACCGCAAGGCGACCAAGGACCACAAGGGGATCAAGGACCGCAAGGCGACCAAGGACCAAAAGGGGATCAAGGACCACAAGGACCAACAGTTGGCGTACTAGATTTATTTATTGCAACAAGCATTGATACTCAATTTGTAGGTGATGATGTTGTTACAGCCATATTTCCGAATGATGTTCTTCCGGCTGGTACTCCCATTACACGGGTTAGTGCTAGTCTTTGGTCACTAAATGATGCTCCTGGAACGTATTCAGTAACTATTCAATTGCCGGTGTTAGCTGGAACTACGTTGGGTGCTAATGCTGCCGTAGCAATTGACGGAACCCCAATAGCAGCCTTTGCCCCGGTCGCCATTCCTGGCACAATTGTTGGTACACATACTTTTAGGATACTTGCTGCTGGGGCCTTGTCAATAGAAGCTTTAGGTGGGACTTTGGAGATTGGTCCGGGTGCAATAATCACTATACAACGATTGGCATAATTATAGCAGAATAAATTTGATGCACATTGAGTGTTTCTTAATGAAATCCAGCGTTTACACGTAAACGAGATCAAAGGAGTTATACTCGTACGTTATGTCTATAGTTATTTCCAGCTCTAAACTTTCCCATCTAATGAAAGGTAAACCTGATTTGGTTTACCTCTTTTATCGTACGCTGGGGATTTATAAGTATCGCTATCTACCATTCATAAATATCCTTTTTTTGAAAAATTGAGTAGTTTTATAAATTAGACTACGCTGGCAGTAGTTTATTAAAAATGTATATCTACCAATACACCAATTAACATGGATATCCCGTAATAGTGTAATGAATCTATTAATTTGGCATGTAACCAACAGGTTGCGAGGCCCGGCCACGGCCAGTTTGAGATTCTTTCATGTATAGCCGGCTAGACCCTGTTAAATAAAAATGAGATCAAAAGGGCTACTAACTAGACCGGAAGTTGTCCTTTAGCATATAAAGGATTAATGAATGCCAAAAGGGAGGCAGCTTATGAAAATCCGAAAGGCCATTATTCCGGCCGCAGGCCTCGGGACTCGATTTTTGCCTGCAACAAAAGCTCAGGCTAAGGAAATGCTGCCGATTGTTGATAAACCAACGATTCAATATATTGTAGAAGAAGCAGTAGCTTCGGGTATAGAGGAAATTATTATCATAATCGGTAGAGGAAAAAGATCAATAGAGGATCATTTTGATAAATCCTATGAGTTGGAAGATGCACTTTTAAGAAAAAATCAGCTAGATGTTTTAGAGGAAGTTCAGAAAATATCTAGTTTGGCAAATATCTATTATGTCCGCCAAAAGGAACCGAAGGGGCTAGGACATGCAATTCTCTGTGCGAAAAGCTTCATTGGAAATGAACCTTTTGCTGTTTTGTTAGGAGATGACATCGTTATGTCTGAAACACCTTGTCTTAAACAAATCATCAGTGTTTTCGAGTATTGCAACAGCTCCGTCGTAGCTGTTCAGAACGTACCGGAAAAGGATGTCAGTAAATATGGAATTATTAAGCCAAAAGGGACAATGATTGAGCCTAACCTTTTCCATATCGATTCTTTGGTGGAAAAACCTAAAAGGGAAGAGGCTCCTTCCAGATATGCGATTATGGGGCGTTATGTTTTAAGACCTGAGATTTTTGAAACACTATCAAAGCTTCCAATTGGACATGGTAATGAATTACAGCTTACAGATGCCATAAATGAGCTAAATAAGCAGCAGGCCGTATTAGCATATAATTTTGAGGGAAATCGATATGATATTGGTGATAAAGTTGGATTTATTAAGGCAACAATAGACTTTGCCTTGCAAAGGGTTGATATAAGAGATGAAGTACTTTCCTATTTAAGTGATGTAAATAAGAAAGAAAACCTTCAGATTATAAAGAGAGAGCTTGAATAATATGAAAATAGCTGTTTTGGGTACAGGTTATGTCGGGCTGTCCACTGGTGTTTGTTTGTCAGAAATAGGGCATAGTGTCATTTGTATCGATACAGATGAACAGAAAATTAAAAGTCTACGTCAAGGGATTTCTCCAATATATGAACCGGGTCTGGAGAATTTGCTTGCTCAAAATGCTGCAGCGGGTAGACTGTTATTTACAACATCTCATCGAGAAGCTTTAAATGGTGCCGAGATTATTATCATTGCTGTAGGTACACCGCAAAGGGAGGATGGAGGAGCAGATTTATCGTATCTTGAGCAAGCGGCGAAGGATATTGCTACCCACATAGTACAGAGTGCAGTTGTCGTCTTAAAGAGTACAGTGCCTGTTGGTACGAACGAATTTATTAAAAAGATTTTGGATGAGCAATGTAACGAAAGGGTCACTCTTGAAATGGTTTCAAACCCTGAATTCTTAAGACAAGGATCTGCCATTAGGGATACGATGCAAGCAGATCGAATCATCATTGGTTCTGAAAATGAAGAGGCTGCAAATAAAGTACAAGAAATGTATCGTCCGTTGAATGTACCATTTTTATTAACAAGTATTAAAAGTGCGGAAATGATTAAGTATGCTTCTAATGCTTTTTTGGCAACTAAGATTAGCTTTATTAATGAAGTTGCCAATTTATGCGAGGTAGTAGGAGCAGATGTTGAAGATGTGGCAAAGGGAATGGGAAAAGATAAAAGAATTGGAGAAGCCTTTTTACAGCCCGGCATTGGTTATGGAGGGTCTTGTTTTCCGAAGGATGTTAAAGCTTTGCTTTATACGGCCAATTTGCATGGAATACATTTTTCCATGTTGAAAGAAACAGTAGCGATTAATGATTTTCAGCATGAACTCCTAGTAACCAAAGCGATAAATCGTTTTGGAGAATTAAAAGGAAAAAAGGTCGCGCTGCTTGGCCTTGCTTTCAAGCCAGAGACTGACGATATGAGGGAAGCGCCATCTATTAAAATTGCACGTTCATTAGCCAAACTGGGAGCAGAAGTGGTAGCGTATGATCCCGTTGCAATAGATAATGCCAAGAAAATATTAAAGGATACAATTAGGTTTGCCAGCTCAGCCCGCGAAGCGGCAATGGATGCGGACGCTGTATTTATTGTCACAGAATGGAATGAGTTTAGACATATAGATCTTGAGGCATTAATGAATATAATGAAACAACCGATTGTTTTTGATGGTAGAAATTGTTTTGGGGAAGAACGAATCAGAGCTTGCAAGAAAATTGAATATTATCCAATAGGAAGACCATCAATAGTAATTGGAATGACATAGATGGTCAGCATTTACTAACATCTTCATTATCTCGAACAAGATTTTTTAAAGCCATATTATAAAAGCTCACGCATTCAAAGGGTGAGTTGTTATTCTATTCTATAGGCGGGCAAACAGGCGAAGCAGCACCTATGATAATTCTTAGGTGCTTTTTTGTATCTCTTGAAATAGTAGTAATTATCTTTGAAGATATAAATGGCATTATAACCGCTGACCCCCCGTCATTTCTTTGTGTCGATTAGCTTGGGCATGTTTTATTTCTGGTCCTGGTCCTGATAGTCTATTAATCAATTTTCTTCGGTGATTAAAGCAATAGATTAACTACAACTATTAGCATGTTGAATTATTATCATCATTTGGCTTTCAATTAACAATATGTCATATTACTTTCTTCACTCCTCTTTGTATTATGCTAACACATACTCACTGCCATTAGTTTTTACCGTATGTTATGAGCGCCAGCTAAAGCTAATGAATCTTCAACAACTTCCATCTCACTCTTAAACGATTCCAAAGAAATTCGATTCCATTTAGTCCATGCGTACCTATAGAGTCGTACATAATATACTTGAAAAGGACCAGAAAATTAGCTTACTATGCTTGAAAGGAGAACATTTACTTGCACACAGTTATGCATTTGAATTTAAGAGTTGACCCGACCCAATATATCTCACAGATTCGAGAAGTTCCTGATTATGATTATATTCATATGGTACGACAACCTAAGTATATGATAGACCTTTCCCTTCTGGATGAGAAGGTTCATTACCTCAATGAAATTTTCTCTCCAAAAGAATATGTGGAAAGAAATAATATCTCCCTCTTACATGCTCACCATGGTCAATTAGGGATGTTATTACTTCCTTTTAAAGAGGAAACAAACCTTCCGTTGGTAACAAGTATTCGAGGCAGGGATGCAACCCTAGCTAATCAGCCCATTGGCTATCTAGATAACATGAAAATGCTATTTGATCGAGGTGAGCGTTTCTTTCCAGTTTGTCAATATTTAGCGGATAGGTTAATAGCTTGGGGCTGTCCTCCAGAAAAAATTAGAGTGTTATACGGCGGTGTTGACCTTAACCAATTTAATTACCGAACTTCACATAAAGAGGGCTCTCAAAACATTTTATCCATCGGTAGGTTGGTGGAAAAAAAAGGACACCATATCTTAATGCAAGCTTTTCAAAAAATCAGAGGTAAATTTCCAAATGCAACCTTGACAATTATCGGGAGAGGGGAGCTTGAAGAATATATCAATTCTTTGGCAAATGAACTTAATTTAGGAGATTCTTTTCGTTTATTAAATCATCTCCCTAAAGATCAAGTACGAGAACAAATGACCAATGCAGATATATTTTGCGCCGCTAGCTTAGAAGCTGCCGATGGAGATGTAGAAGGTATACCTAATACATTAAAAGAAGCTATGGCGGTTGGGGTACCAGTGATTTCGACCAATCATGCCGGCATCCCTGAATTAATAACAAATAAAAAAGAGGGAGTATTAGTACAAGAAAACAATGTTGATGAACTGGCAGAGGCACTTGAATTCATGCTAACTAACAGAGAGCTGTGGGAAACATATACAGTAGCGGCTCGTCAAAAAATCGAACAAAACTTTAACCTCGTCCAACAGCTTCAACAACAAGCTGAATTTTATGATGAACTAGTAGCCCCTTATACAAAAGGTGAACAAAATTCAGTAACACCTCGCAAAAAAGATAAAAAGAATAAAAAGAATAAAAAAGATAAAAAAACCCTTAAGAATACTGAACAGCCTCAACAGCAAGTTAAGTATGATGGCGAATCAGTAGAGCCTAGTAAAAAAGATAAAAAAGATAAAAAAGATAAAAAAGCCGAAAAAGTCAAAAAAGCCCTTAATTATATTCAGCAGCTTCAACAGCAGACTAAAGATAAAGATACAGATAAAAAAGATAAAAAAGATAAAGATGAATTGGTAGTAGCATCTAATAAAAAAGACAAAAAAGATAAAGATGAATTAGTAGTAGCATCTAATAAAAAAGACAAAAAAGATAAAAAAGCCCTTAATAAAATTCAACAGCAGGCTAAAGATGATGATGAAACGGTAGCATCTCGTAAAAAAGAAAAAAAGGCTCAAAAAGCCGAGAAAGTCAAAAAAGCCCTTAATAAAATTCAAAAGCTTCAACAGCAGGCTAAAGATAAGCAGTCAGGAGGATGATCATGGAGGATTTTAAAACTATTACGGTAACCAAAGGTGAAAAATCTTTAGAAATTCACAATCCCACTACCTATCCGCTGATAGGAATGGGTGCTCAAGGTGCAGTATTTAAACTCGCAGAAGATAAATGTGTGAAAATCTATTCAGACCCGGTACAAGCGAAAATGGAGGAAGAAGCCCTTAAAGCGGGACAACATTTACCCTTTATGCCTGTGGTATATGATACAGGTTCAAACTATATAGTCATGGAATATTTTAATGCTCCAACCTTAAAAGAATACCTTAGAAATTGTACGTATATCCCTGATTCTATAGTAAAGAAACTTCTCTATATATTAAAGGAATTAAAACAAGCAAAATTCACCATGATAGATGCCCCTTTGCGCCATATTTTTGTCCTTGGTAATGAGGAACTTAAGGTAATTGACCATGTAAATTCCTTCAAAAGAATGCACCCTGTACCATTAAAATTATTAAGAGATTTAAAAATAATCCTGTTAAAGGACTCGTTCTTAGCCCAAGTGAAACAACTTGAACCGGAAACCTTCAATGAGTGGGAGAATTATTTCAATCATAATAGTTTGGACTATAGAAACATTCCTGTCCTCTCTGGAGGGTCAGGGAGTGGAGTAAAAGTGGATAGCGCTATTACACAAACACTAATTGGAAAAGGGCATCAAGGTGCTGTTTATCGAGTGTCTGAAGACCAATGCGTAAAACTTTACGGAAAAACTGAACATGCAAATCAGGAAAAAAAGGTTCTCTTATCAAGTCAAGACTTGCCTTTTATCCCGAAAGTCTTTGAAACAGGACCAAATTATATTTTAATGGAATATCTATTAGGACCAGATTTAAATACGTTTCTTAAAAAACAATCTGTACTTTCTGAGGATATAACAAGACGATTACTCTATATATTGAAAACAATGGAAAAATCAGGTTTCAAACAAATTGATGCCCCACTAAGGCATATTATTATAACCAAGAATGGTTTTAAATTAGTCGATCATGTGTACTCGTTTTCACGGGAACAAAAAAGACCTCTCGAGTTATTTAAAGACCTGCGAGAAAGAAACTTTTTAGATTCTTTTCTAGAACAAGTGCAAGCAATAGATCCTGATACGTATGCTGAATGGACAAAAACACCAATACCATTAGATGAAAATGATAATACGCTTGTATAGTCATATAAAATTATTAAGAGATTTAAAAATAATCCTATTAAAGGACTCGTTCTTAGCCCAAGTGAAAAGGCTTGAACCGGACACCTTCAATGAGTGGGAGAATTATTTCAATCAAAATAGTTTGGACTTTAGAATATTACCGTCCTTTCTGGAGGGTCAGGGAGTGGAGTAAAAGTGGATAGCGCTATTACACAAACACTAATTGGAAAAGGGCATCAAGGTGCTGTTTATCGAGTGTCTGAAGACAAATGCGTAAAAATTTACGGGAAAACTGAACATGCAAATCAGGAAAAAAAGGTTCTCTTATCAAGTCAAGACTTGTCTTTTATCCCGAAAGTCTTTGAAACAGGACCAAATTATATTTTAATGGAATATCTAATAGGGCCAGATTTAAATACGTTTCTAAAAAAACAATCTGTACTTTCTGAGGATATAACAAGACGATTACTCTATATATTGAAAACAATGGAAAAATCAGGTTTCAAACAAATTGATGCCCCACTAAGGCATATTATTATAACCACGAATGGTTTTAAATTAGTCGATCATGTGTACTCGTTTTCACGTGAACAAAAAAGACCTCTCGAGTTATTTAAAGACCTGCGAAAAAGAAATTTTTTAGATTCTTTTCTAGAACAAGTGCAAGCAATAGATCCTGATACGTATGCTGAATGGACAAAAACCAATACCATTAGATGAAAATGATAATACGCTTGTATAGTCATAGTTAGGCAAAGCTTAAACTTTTTATTATGAGTAAAAAAACCTGGTGAAAAGCAAGGTGACACTTATTCCGCTACGTTCATTATTTTCAAAATGGAAAGCCTTGTTTTTCATTCCCTCATTCAGTTGGGAAAAGTATATGGTTCTCGTTGTCTCGTTACTGCACCTGCAGTGACAGAGGGCTATTGATTTGCTATTTTCTTCCCTTATTTAAAAGTGCATTGCCAAAGCCAGAATTCCCTTTCAAAAGCAAAAAAGACTAGGCACTTGAATTAATTCAGGACTATCCATCTTCAAGAAATGAATGTGAAAAAATCATGAGGTTTGAAACTAAAAAGGATTTCATGTCATTGTTGGATTACGAATGAATTGTAAAGCCAATCCCCTCGAGGGTGGAAAGAAATTTCTGAGTTTGCCTCGTCTAATATCCAACATAATTGACCTGTGCTCTGTTGCCGTAAAGGATCGAAATTATCAGTGTATGAATACGAAGGCTTACTCAGTGTTCCAGAGAATGTAAAAGTCCTATTGTATAGAAAGGATCGGAATTAATACTATGAAAATTTTAGTGACGGGAGCGGCAGGTTTTATTGGTTTTCATCTAACAAAACGTTTGTTAGCTCAAGATATCAATGTAATAGGTGTAGATAATATTAATGGTTATTATGATGTTCTTTTAAAGAACGATCGTCTCAAGATATTAGAGAAAAATCCTAATTTTGAATTCTATAAAATGGATATATCAAATAAAGAAAAATTAAATCAAATATTTAAAGATAGAACGATTCAGATAGTCATCAACTTAGCAGCTCAAGCGGGAGTACGTTATAGTATAGACAACCCAGATTCTTATGTTAATTCCAACCTAGTTGGGTTTGTTAATATTTTAGAGGCATGTCGACAATATAATGTAGAGCACTTGATTTATGCATCTTCTAGTTCTGTTTATGGAGCTAATACTAACATCCCTTTCTCAACTAAAGACTCAGTAGATCATCCAGTAAGTTTATATGCTGCCACAAAAAAGTCTAATGAATTAATGGCTCATACTTATAGTCATTTATTTAATATTCCAACCACAGGACTCCGATTCTTTACAGTGTATGGTCCTTGGGGGAGACCTGATATGGCTTATTACTCTTTTACTCGAAATATTATTGAAGAGAATACAATAAGGGTTTTTAATAATGGAGATATGAGAAGAGATTTTACTTATATTGATGATATTGTTGAGGGAATAATACGATTACTCGATAATCCACCGATATATAACGAAACATGGGATAGAGCTAATCCTGATCCAAGTTCAAGCTATGCCCCATACAAAATTTATAATATTGGTAATAACAATCCAATAAAATTAATGGATTTTATTAATACATTAGAGAAACTAATTGGCAAAAAGGCAAAAATAGAATTCTTACCAATGCAACCAGGAGATGTTAAAGAGACTTACGCAGATATTTCCGATTTGCAGGCTGATGTGGGGTTCTATCCTTCAACAACAGTAGAAGAAGGTTTAACTCATTTTGTAAATTGGTACAATAAGTACTATATAAAATAAGGAAAAAAGGAAGTAGTGAAGAATTGAAAATTTCTACTTCAGTCAGTAAGGATGTTCTTTGTGAAGTCGATAACTGTACCTATTGGGGTTCTGGAAACAAATGTAATGCTGATGCTATTTATGTAGTAAGTCATAAGGGTAAAAAAGCATCTAATAATGAAGAAACAGATTGCAAAACATTTAAACCAGAAGTTTATTTTCTATAAAGGGTAACCAATATTTTGGTTATCCTTTACTATTTATAGTATTGATAATAACTATCATTTTCATTCACATTTATTGAATTACTTTTATTTTTATCCACATTAAAACGGTCCCGAGTCTCTCTGGATTTTTGGCGCGCTTTCCTTTCTGTCTTCAGATGGAAAGGTCCTTTGTCAATATCCCCCCTTGTTAAAGCCAGATATAAATTGTTTTATACAATAAGCGACCTCTAAGACCAAATTGAATTTATTCAGGTGACTATGTAAGATCCAACTTTTCTTGAATCTGTTCGGCTAGGCTAAAGGATGTTTTCCAATGGGTTTACATGCTTATCTTAGGGCGTTCAACATACTCTCTAGAGCCTTCTGCTGTGATATTTTTCGTTTATATTATGGTTACGTTTTAACTCAGTAGCAATACAGGAATGATGGCGATTAAGAACGGCACTCATTTCTTTTGTAGAATGCCCTAGTTTATGGAGCACTTCTAGTTGTTCGCGCTCAAAAGTGGTAAGCTCATACTCGTCTTCCATGTAAAAAAGATGTATGGTAACTTCTTTTTTACACGAAGCGAGTAGGGCTTTTTGTTTTTTCTAGGCGTCGCATTTAGAATTACAATTCATCTAATCTATTAAAACTAGGCACAGTTAAAGCTAGTTATGTTAGTACGCTGGATTAAACACTATTGGTCAAGTAGTTTTTTATGATTTCATGCGTGTCAACGGCAGTTCTCTTATAATTTCTCCTAAAGCATTTTTCCCGGTCATAGATACCAGGACATTGTCTTTCCGTGAAAGCTCAATTTGAATTTCAAAACGCTTTAATTCAGATACTTCTAATTCTAAAGGGTAACCATATTCACTCTCTACTTTCCCTTTATACCATTCTACATTGTTTTTTGGACCATCTACATCGAAGACTTCCATTTTTACTTTGGTTTTCTTACTTTCATTATTATTAAGAATGTTTACTACGATAGTATAAAAAAGCTTGTCCAACGTAAATGATGGGTCTAAGGAACCGTCACCATTCATGTTTTCGACAGGACCTGTTGAGTATAGTACTGACATATTTTAATCCCCCTTTTTATAGAAAATTTTACTTTCATCAATTATTTATATGAAATAATTGGAGTTAATGTTATGGATAAATAGTGGAATTCGAAAAATATAAGATTAATAGCTAAGAAAGATTAAATCTAAATGCTTTCCTTACTATTGCTTGTCCTCTAAAGATTTTATTACTTGAGCTGGAACACCATAGGCCAAGCTATAATCAGGTATATTTTTTACTACCACAGAACCTATCCCGATGATACAGCCTTTTCCTATTTTTACATGGGGTGCCACAGAAACCCCAGTCCCTAATTCAGTTTTTGCTCCAACTGAAACATGACCTGCTAACCGGGATCCCGGTCCAATATTTACAAAGTCACCTATCATACAATCATGATCAATACTTGTCGAGGTATTGATAATACATCCTCTACCAATTTTAGCAGACGCATTAACTACTGCCCCTGCATTTACAAAGGTACCTTCATCTATCGTAGCAGAAGGGCTAACAATAGAGTTCGTGTGAATAATGGAAGGGGTAATTAGTTTTTTTTGTTCTAACTGTTTTAGCTTTTTTTCTCTGATGGTGATATCTCCAATCGCTACATGCCAGCTATCAATAAAAGTTTCATGCAAATGAATCATTTTTTCTGCATCTAAAACGATGGGATATGAAAGGAAAAAGGGGTGATCTGGAAGTTCTCTTGAAAAACAAGTAACCTGAACATAATGACCGTAGGATTTAATGGCTTCAAGAACTACTTTGCTGTGACCTCCAGTGCCGATTATTCCCCACTTCATGTTCGGTCAATATCCTTAAGTATTTGGAGAACTTCCTTCTGATTAATTAGATTAACTTTATCTGATCGATAATCAGATAAGTATGACTTTTTGAATAGGGTTGTATCGGGGGGGGTAGGTGAAATCACATACATCTCTTTGTTTTCATACATATTTTTAAGTTCCGAGTCCAGTGCTAATTCTTCGAATAATTTTTCTCCTTGTCTTATTCCAATGATTTGAACTACAGGTTCTTTTACTTGTTTTTGTTTTGAATACTCTTTTAAGCCAACTACTAAATCTGAAAGCTTTAGAGCTTTCATTTTAAGAATGTATATTTCTTCGCCCTCAGCATAAAAGCCTGCCTTAATAGTGAGCAGAACTGCTTCATTGATCGACATAAAAAAACGTGTCATTTCAAGGTCGGTAATTGTCAAGGGTTCTTGATTTATAAGCTGGTCAAATAGGAGCGGAAAGACAGAACCGCGTGAGCCGAGAACATTCCCAAAACGAACGGAAGTGAACTTTGTATGATGATTATTTAATTTTAAATTAGCCTGCTTAAATAATTTTTCTGCTAAAAGTTTTGTTACCCCCATGGTGGTTGTCGGGTTGACTGCCTTATCAGTACTAATATTTATGACTTTCTTAACTCCATTATTTATAGCAGCTTCAATAATATTTAGACTTCCTAAAAGATTTGTTTTTATAGCCTCATCTGGATTTTCTTCGCATATAGGTACCTGTTTCAATGCAGCAGTATGAAAAATATAATCTACCCCTCGTGATGCATATTCCACTCTCTGGAAATCGCGAATATCTCCTAATAAATAATAAATGTTATTAAATTCTTTCATTTTTTTTTTCATTAAATATTGTTTGCTATCGTCTTTACTATAAATAATGATTCTTTTAGGAGAATATTTGACTAGTTCCATTACGATTTGACTGCCAATTGAACCAGTGCCGCCAGTAATGAGAATGACTTTATCGTGATAATGATCATATAGTTCCGGATTAACATATAAAGAAGAACTTTGCATAATAAAAACCTCCTAATTAATACGACTTGGTAATAACTCTCATTTATCATATTATGTAAATCTATAGAAAAAGGCGTTAGTGAATACAAACATTTTGCCAAGTAAACTATTAAACAGTTTGGGAAATTCCTTTTAATTGAAGAATAATGAAATGATAATATTTTTACTAGGGTAAACAGATTTTATGAGAAATATCGAAGGAGTTTTAGCATTGGGGATGATCCTTTTTTGGATACCTTAGGCTTTTGGGTGAGCCAAAATGACTCATTTTAATATAATAAAAAGACTTCAGTTTTACGTTAATTACAAAACTCATTAAAGGGTTGAATGACTAGTAAAAGTATAGCCAATAGGTCCTTAAATAAAAAACATCGGATTCTGATCTGAGTGTTTTTAGAGGTTTGAGTCCACTAAAAATAATTCTAGAATAAGCCCTTATTTAGAATAGAAAGGAGAAAATAGGTGCAAATTCCATTATCTAAGCCTGATATAACTCACCTAGAAAAGACATATGTGATGGATGTTTTGAATTCAGGGATATTAAGTTTAGGAAACAAAGTTATCGAGTTTGAGGAGAAATTTCGAAATTTATTAAACGTTTCTTATGCAGTAGGAATGAATAGTGGTACAAGTGCTCTGCATGTTGCAGTTAAGGCATTGGGACTTAAGGAAGGTGATGAGGTCATTACGTCACCGTATAGTTTTGTGGCTTCTAGTAATTGTTTACTCTTTGAAGGAGTAAAGCCTGTTTTTGTGGATGTTCATCCTGATACAACCGTTATGGATGAGCGATTAATAGAAAAAGCAATTACGGATAAGACAAAAGCCATTTTAGTTGTCCATATATTCGGTCACCCTTGCAATATGGATGAAATTGTTAAGGTAGCTAAAAAATTTAATTTAAAGATCATTGAGGATGCTTGTGAAGCAATCGGGGCTACCTGGAATGGCAGACTTACCGGAACCTTTGGAGATGTAAGTGTATTTGCCTTTTACCCCAACAAACAAATAACGACAGGTGAGGGAGGAATGTTAGTTACGAATGATGAACAAATATATAACATGGCAGCCAGTCTACGAAATCAGGGTAGAAGCATAAGCAATGAATGGTTAAGTCATGAAAGGCTCGGATACAATTATAGACTTTCAGATATCCATGCGGCTATAGGAGTTGCCCAAATGGAAAGACTTCCAGAAATCTTAAAAAAACGAGAGAAGGTTGCCGAACAATATCATAAGCTAATAAATGAATACCAGGTTCCAGTGATTTACTTAAAAAATCATCAACATGCAACGATTAGCTGGTTCGTGTATCCTGTATTGCTTCCTGAATATACGAATCGAGATAAGGTGGTGGAAGAGCTTCATAAAAAGGGCATTCAGTCAAAACCGTATTTCCCATCAATACATTTACAACCTTTTTATAAAGATCTGTTTCAAACAAATGATGGTGATTTTCCAGTCTGTGAAATGTTGGCAAAACGATCTCTGGCAATTCCGTTTTTTAATGATTTAAGTGAAAAGGAACAAAAATATGTTATGACAACTCTGTTAGATATATTAACGAGGGATACTCAATGAAACTAGAATTGAAGCATATATTGATTGACCGTGACAGTCCAACATTCATTATTGCTGAAATCGGAGTAAACCATAATGGGTCATTAGAATTGGCTAAAAAATTAGTGGATGCGGCCATTGATGCAGGTGCAGATGCCGTGAAATTTCAAATGTTTGACACCGAAGAATTGACAACAAGACAAGCGGATTTAGCAGAGTATCAAAAAAAGACGAAGGAAAAAAACCAGTATGACATGTTAAAGAAATTAGAGTTGTCATCTGCCGAATTCATAGATCTAAAAAAATACTGTGACAAGAAAAATATTATTTTTTTAGCAACTCCTTTTGATTTGAAGAGTGTTGATTTTTTAAACGATTTGGATATGTACGCTTTTAAAGTGGGGAGCGGTGACCTTACGAACTACCCCCTATTAAAACGTATTGTTGAAACAGATAAACCAATTATTCTTTCTACGGGAATGTCTTTAATATCCGAAATTGACCAAACCATCGCCTATTTAAGGGGATTAAAAGAAAACTTACAAATTAGTATTCTCCATTGTACCTCCAGTTATCCAACTCCCGAGCAACAAATCAATTTAAAAGTCATTAACGATTACTTAAATAGATATCCTTATGTGATCGGCTACTCGGACCACTCAATCGGGACCCATATTCCTATTGCTGCAACTGCTTTGGGTGCAAGGATTCTCGAAAAGCATATAACCCTAGACAATACCTTACCGGGCCCGGATCATTTAGCTTCTATCGATATAAAGGAATTCAAGGAAATGGTTCAATTAGTGCGATTAACGGAATTATCCCTTGGTTCCGAACAAAAGCAGTTAACGGAAAATGAAAAAAGAGTGAAACCTTTAGTAAGGAGAAGCCTTTATTTAAAATCAAATGTCCCCATCGGAACCGTCATTTCAGAAAACGATCTTATCGCTCTTCGCCCGTTAGCTGGAATAGAGGCTAATGAATTTGAAAAAGTAATCGGGAAAGTCTTAAGAGTTCAAAAAAAGAAACATGAACCGTTATCATGGACTGATTTCAATGACTAAAAAAGAAGTTCTATGTGTTACTGGTACAAGAGCAGACTACGGAATTTACCGTCCTCTTTTGCTTAATCTTGAGAAAGACCCAGCATTTACCCTCTCCCTTATTGTTACGGGGATGCATTTGTTGGAGGAGTATGGGGGGACCATTCAAGAGATTAAGAAAGATCAACTAAAGATATCAGCAACTCCTTCCATATTAGTGAAAGGAGATAATAAGGCTTCTATGTCCCAATCGTTGGGGTTGGGAATAATATATTTTTCCGAAATTTTAAAGGAGAAGAACCCTGACTTTTTATTAGTCTTAGGGGATAGAGGAGAAATGCTTGCTGCTGCAATCACAGCGCATTATTTAAATATCCCTATCGTCCATTTTCATGGAGGAGAAATTAGTGGGTCGGCCGATGATTCAATTCGTCATGCGATTACAAAATTAGCACATCTTCATTTTGTTTCTACTGAAAAGTCCTATCGTACCTTGCTTCACTTAGGGGAGGAAGATTGGAGAATACACGTGATAGGCAGTCTTCGAAAAACTGAAATCACTCAGATGAAAAATCAGTCCATTTCTGAAATTGATTTGTTCAGGAAAAAATATTCTATTCAATCTAATAAAAATCTCCTGATAGTGGCTTTTCATCCGGATTCCCGTGATCCTGTCCCTGTTGAAAAACAAGTGGAAACTCTACTTCGTTCATTAAAACCATTTTGTCATGAACAATTAATCTTTATTGGGGCAAATAGTGATGCAGGAGGGGATCTCTTTAATCAAAAAATAAAGGAATTTTGTCACTTTAATAAAGCTGCCACATCTTTTTATTATTCAATACCGCAAGAGGATTATTTGTTTCTTTTAAGTCAAGCGAACATATTGGTTGGCAATTCGAGTAGTGGATTGATAGAAGCCCCCTTTTTTAATCTCCCGTATGTCTTAATAGGAAATCGGCAAAAGGGAAGAGAACGAGGGAGTAATGTAGTAGAGACTCCCTATAATGAGGCTCAAATTATCGAAGCAATAAAAGCTGTTTTGCTAACGGAAAAGAGAATTAGTTCAAATCCATATGATACTGTAAAATGTCCGGAAACTCAGGTTATTAAGGTATTAAAAGAAATGACAATTGATAAATGGATGTTAATCAATAAAAGCTTTAATAAATAAAACAAATGGAGGTAATTAAGATTGTATAAAGGGAAAAAAAATTATCGCTTTAGTACCAGCAAGAGGAGGAAGCAAAGCCGTTCCTTATAAAAAATATACAACTTCTTTGTCAAAAGCCCCTTATTGCTTGGACCCTTGACCTAGTAAAGGAAATTCCTGAAATCGATAAAGTCTTTGTAAGAGGAAATTTCTAAATACGATTAAAGCGTTAATTTTTCGAGGTTGGAAAGGACTTCAATTAAAAATCTACCCTTTTACTCGTGGTAGCTATAAGCAGAGTATTAAAGTTCATGTAAAATAGTCCAAACTTCATCACAAGTATAAAAATGATTTGAACTTTATTTTAGCAAACATGTAAACTTCTTCAGGTTACCATGTAAGGAGAGAAAACTTGATTTATGAGCAGGAGGATTATTTAGTGTATGGGGAAAATGAGGTAAATAACTATCATTTATTGAAGTATTCTTTATTATATGATTTTTTTGTTAGCTTTTCTTCGATTAAAATTTATGGCTTACCATTAGCACAATGTTTAGCGGCACAATTTTTAGTCCATATACAACCATTTGTTGATAAGAATCAGGTAAATCAAAAATTAATTAAAAAATTTCGTATGCAAAAAAACTTTGAGACAATGGGAGATATTAATAAAACACTATTAGCCTTCGATAATATTTCTCAAGTATCGATTCAAAAAAATAAGAAATCAATGCTGCTTTCTGATGATTATTATGCGTTTGCGGTTGATCAACTAAAAGAATATGAAGTCACATTATATGGTGTTCTTCATAATGAAAATCATACTAATCTACCAAAGCAGTTTAAAAATTATCTATTTAGAGAGGAAATATTGAAAGTTAATAACCAGTTGGTTAAGCAGGAACAAGCCCTTCTAAAAAAACAGGCGGATGAAAAGGTAATGAACCTACCGCAGCATTATTACTTCAGTACATCGTCATTTCAACAATGGTTTTCAAAAGCGTGTATTAGCATCGTTAAATGGGTTTATATTTTAGACAAGTTAATTTTAAAGACGAGACCATCTGTGATTATAATTCCTGCTGAAGCAAGTCTTTATGGCTTTATACTTGGACTACTTTCGAAAAAATACCAAATTCCATTTGTCAATATGCCAATTTCAGCAATTGGAGATCGTTCCATAATTCCTTCAAGAGCCGACTATTATTTTGTCTGGGGACAAAATCAAAAAAACTGGTTTATTAAGCGAAAGATTAGAGAGGATACGATTACTGAAACTGGAAATGTGAAATTTTATTATGAAAAGAAAAAACCGGCTAGTTTAAAAGAATCTCTTTATGGAAAATTTAACATTCCAAGTAATCATTATATCTTAGGTTTCACCTCACAACCGTTTCAATCAAATGATAAGATTGAGGAATGGATAGATGCAATACCGAATAATCTCCCGATAACCATATTAATCAAAAAACATAGGTTTGATCAGTACAAATACCCGTCAATAAACAAAAATAAGAATGTTAAAATCCTACCTAGGCATTATCCATTATACGATTTTTTATATAATGTAAATTGTTTAATGACCATCTCATCCACTACTGCATTTGAAGCTGCCCTCTTAGATAAACCACTGCTAATTCTTCAACCTAGTATTCCCTACCATTATGTAATAAGTAATAATCAAAACAATACTTATTTTGCACAAGCTCAAGCAGGGGAAGTAATAGAAAATGAGACAGAATTAATTCAAGCGGTAACAAAAGTAACAACGGATCCAAGCTATGTTAGTCATTTACTAAAGAAAGGAAATAAATTTCTGTCAGAAACAATTATTACTGTAGATCAGGCACCTATTCTAGCGAAAAATAAAATAGAAGAAATTATTATGAAACAAACATAATTGTTAGCATTATTTGGATGGAGATTTGTAAAAACGGTAAAGGGAAATTTCAAGGGAGGAAAAATTTTTAAGTTAAAGGATCCCGATTTTCTTGTTAGTTTTAGGGGATAGAGGTGAAATGCTTGTTGCTGCAATCACAGCCTATTATTTAAATATCCCCATCGTTCATTTTCATGGCGTGAAATTAGCGGATCGACGGATGATTCAATACATCATGCAATTACAAAATTAGCGCACACATACATTTTGTATCTAGTGAAAAATCTATCGTACTTTACTTTAATAATAGATAAAACCAGTGGGGGGTGAATAAGAATGTATAAAAACAAAAAAATTATTGTTTTAGTACCAGCGAGGGGAGGAAGTAAAACAATCCCCTATAAAAATATAAAACTGTTATGTCAAAAGCCCCTTATTGCTTGGACCCTTGATTTAGTGAAGGAAATGCCTGAAATCGATAAAGTTGTCGTATCTACTGATGATGTAAATATTTCAATCGTTTCTCAATATTTTGGAGCTGAAGTAATAAAGAGACCTGACCAATTATCAACAGATGATTCTATGTCTATAGATGTAGTCAAGCATACAATGAACGTAATAAAAGAACAGGAAGAAACCTATGATATTATGCTTTATTTGGAACCTACCTCTCCTCTTCGTTCAAAAGAAGATATCTATGATTGTTTAGATCTTCTCATTGAAAATAATCAAGGGTATACTTCAATAGCAACTTTTTCAAAGGCTGAATTAAATCCAATAAGGGCCTGGGCTTTAGATGGTACAAGTCCAAAAACATTTATCGAACATGCAAATCCATTTTTGCCTCGTCAAAAGTTACCTAAAGCATACCAGCTGAATGGTGCCGTTTATGCCTTTTATCTAAGCACAATAAATGAAGAAAGTAAAATTTTTCTTGATCAAAATACAGGTGGAATTATTATTCCGAAAGAAAGAGCCGTAGATATTGATGAAGAAATAGACTTTTTGTTAGCGGATATGCTCATGGAAAGGAGAAGAAAAAATGAATAATAGTATTCAAAATTTATTTTCTCTTAAAGGGAAGGTAGCTTTTGTGACAGGCGGGGCAGGTTACTTGGGAACTTCTATAACCGAAACACTTGTTGAGTTAGGGGCAAAAGTAATAATTGGAAGTCGTAACCTTTCAAATTGTGAAGGAAAATGTAAAGAATTAGAAAGTAATTTAAATTTAAAAGATCAGCTGTTTGCCATGGAGGTGGATGTGACTAATTCAACTAGTATAAGTAAAGTCTTTAAAGATATAGAAGAGAGCTTTGGACAACTAGATATTCTTGTTAACAACGCTTGGTCAGGCAATAAAAATTCATTTGAAAGTATTTCAGAAGAAGATTGGCAATACGACATAGATATGAGCTTATCCTCTGTTTTTAGATGTGTAAAAACAGCTTTACCATTATTAAAAAAATCTAAAGGAGTCATTTTAAACATTACCTCTATGTATGGACATACTGCTCCAGACTATAGAATTTACGATGGTGAAGAATTAACAAACCCTCCTAGCTATGGAGCTGCAAAAGCAGGTGTGATACAACTTACAAAATATATGGCTAGCTTTCTTTCCCCCTATCAAATTCGAGTAAATTGCTTAAGTCCAGGTCCTTTCCCTCATCCAGCTACACAGAAAAATAAACAATTTGTGAAACAACTTGCAGAAAAAAACCCTTTAAATAGAATAGGTGAACCCCATGAAATTAAGGGAGCAGTGGCTTTACTCTGTTCAGGTGCTTCAAGCTATATAACAGGACAGAATGTATGTGTAGACGGGGGATGGGCCATTTGGTAACAAAACTCGGCATAATAGGGTTAAGTCCTGGAAACGGTCATCCTTTTTCTTTTTCAGCAATCATCAATGGGTATGATGATGAAAAAATGAAAGAATCTGAGTGGGACGTTATTTATAGATACTTGAACACAAAGGATTTATCAGATTTTGGAATACTTGATGCAATAGTCACTCATTGTTGGACACAGGAGGAAGAGTTAACAAAAATATTGGCTGGAGCTTGTAATATTGATCATGCCGTTAAAAGAATAGAAGACATGATTCCGGAAATAGATGGTGTCATCATTGCAAGAGATGATTATGAATCCCATTATCCGATTGCGAAGCTTTTCCTTGAAAAGGATATCCCTGTTTTTATTGATAAGCCCCTAACCTTGAACGTAGAGGAACTTTCATATTTTATCCCGTTCTTAAAAACAGGAAAGTTAATGAGTACTTCTAGCTTTAGATTTTCTGATGAAGTATATATGGCTAAAAAGAATGTTAATCATGAGCAATTGAATTTTTTTAGAGGTTCCATTGTGAATGATTGGGAAAAGTACGGTGTCCATTTAATTGAAGGTTTTTCGACTTTAACGAGTTTTGAGCCAACAGTGGTTGAATATCAACCTGGACTAATTGATTCTTATTTAATTTACTTAAAGAATCAAGACGTGTTACAGATTAATTGTCTAGGTAATATGAACCTATTATTTAAAATGGAAATATTTAATAAAAATCAATATATTACATTTGATGTCAAAGATAACTTTTCAATGTTTAAAAGGATGTTGTGGCACTTTATACGCTCTATCAAAACAAGAAATCCTGTTATAGATGACCGAGTTACTGTTAATATTATGAAGGTTTTAATTGCTGGTAACATCTCAAAATCAGAAAAAAGGCAGGTGTCAATTGATGAAATCGGACTATAGTAATCTTTTTTCTTTGAAAGGGAAAAATATCGTTATAACAGGAGGACTGGGCTATCTAGGGAAAGAATGTGTAAAAGGATTAGCGCAACATGGGGCCAATTTAGCGATTGTTGATCTTGATAAAAAAAAGACGGAAAGTTTCGCTAAAGAAGTTGCGGAAAAATATAATATTAAAGCAATCGGAATATCTTGTGATGTCTCGGTTGAAGTTGAAGTTCAAAAAATGATCGAACAAGTAACGAATGTTCTAGGCAACATCAATGTACTTTTTAATAACGCAGCTACCAAGTCAAGGAACCTAGATGCCTTTTTTGCCCCATTTGAGGATTATTCTCATGAAGAATGGAAAAAGATCATGTCTGTCAATTTAGATGGGATGTTCTTAGTGGCGAAAAATGCAAGTAAACAAATGATAAAAAATGGAAAAGGTGGTTCCATCATTCAAACTGCCTCTATTTATGGTGTAGTTGGACCAGATCACCGGATTTACAATGGAGCGTACTTTTTGAATCACGAAATTAATTCACCCGCTGTTTACTCAGCTTCAAAGGCAGGGGTAATCGGATTGACAAAATATTTAGCTACTTATTTGGCTGTACACAATATACGCGTCAATACATTAACTCCCGGTGGACTTCAAACAGGACAAAACGAGGAGTTCATCCATAATTACTCGAATAGAGTCCCTCTTGGTCGTATGGGTTTAGTTGAGGAGATGGTAGGAGCCGTTATATTTATGGCTTCAGATGCTTCAAGTTATATGACTGGGCAAAATATTATTGTAGACGGTGGATTAACAGCATGGTAAAGGAGGGGTCTTCTAAATGTACGGTGAAATGGAAGTAAATGATTATCACTTGCTAAAATATTCTTTGTTATATGATTTTTTTCTGTACTTTTCTTCAGTGGAAATTTATGGCTTGCCAATAGCGCAATGTTTGGTAGATAAATTTCTTGTGCATATTCAACCATTTGTTGATCAGAATCGCGGAAATCAAAAACTTATTAGTAAATTTCGTAAGCAACAACTATTTCAGACGATGGGGGATATTAATCAAAAATTAATAGCCGTTGAGAACATTTCTACGGTAACTATAAAAAAAAATAAGAAATCTATACTCCTTTCGGATGAATATCATGCTTTTGCAGTTGATCAGCTAAAAGAATACCAAGTGACATTATATGGAGTTCTTCCTAATAAACATCAAAAAAATCTCCCAAGGCAGTTTGAAAGTTTCCTATTTAGAGATGAAATGATGAAAATAAATGGTCAGATGGTTAATCAGCAAAAAAGGCTTTTAAAAGTACAGCTGGATCAAATGTTAAGCTCTAGCCCTCCTCACTATTACTTCAGTACATCATTATATAAACAATGGTTTTTAGCAGCCTGTATGGGGATCATCAAGTGGGTTTATATTTTGGAACAATTAATTTTAAAAACAAGGCCAATCGTTATTATAAACCCTGTAGAAGCAAGTGTTTTTGGTGGAATTCTAGGGCTGCTTTCAAAAAAATACCAAATACCGTATATTAACATGCCTACCATGTTAATTGGAGACCGATCAATCACTCCTTCTAGAGCCGACTATTATTTTGTATGGGGGAAAAATCAAAAAAACTGGTTATTAAGGCGAAAGATTAAACCAGAAAAGATAACTGAAACCGGAAATATAAAATACTATTATGAGATGGAAAATCACGCTACTACAAAAGAATCGTTTTATGAAAAACACAACATTCCAAGTAATCATAAGGTTTTTGCTTTTACATCTCAACCGTTTTTAAATACAAATGATGAACTTGAGCAATGGATGTTAGATATACCAAGTAGTCTTCCTGTGACTATATTAATCAAAAAACATAGAAACGATAAATATGAATATCCATTATTAAGCAAAAAAAAGAATGTTAGAATATTATCGAATGATGTTCCATTATACGAATTGTTATCTCAAATAGATTGTTTGATGACCATATCCTCTAATACCGCAATTGAAGCTGCTCTTTTTGCTAAACCGCTTCTCATCCTACAACCTAACATCCCATATCATTATCAATTAAGTCACAATCAAATCAATGCACACTTAGCAAAAGCTCAAGCTGGAGAAATTATAAATAATGTGACAGACCTAATTCAAGCCGTAAAAAAAGTAACAACCGAGCAGAGTTATGTAGATAATTTAACAAAAAAAGGAAAAAAATTTCTGTCAGAGACGATTTTAACCGTGGACCAGGCTCCTATTCTAGTGAAAAATAAAATTGAAGAAATAATATTGAAACAATCGCAATCGTAAATAGGGGGAGAACTGAAAATATGTTTAAAGTTTTAATCATAGGTAGCGGAAATATAGGATACAGACATTTCGAAGGACTGCTCAAGACAGATTTATCTCTCGTGATTTATGTAATTGATCCAAACGTAGAAGCTTTAAATCGTGTGCAGAAGTGTTATGAAGAGTCTAATTCAGAGGAGAAAACTTGTTATTTTTTTGAATCTATAAAAGATATTCCAGATCAAATGGATCTATGTATCATAGCTACCAGCTCAAAAGTTAGATTGGAAGTTGCTGAAACTTTATTAAAAACTACTTCAGTGAAATATTTGATTTTAGAAAAAGTGCTATTCCAAAAAGAGAGTGACTATGATCAAATGTCATCTCTTCTTAAAGAATACAATGTAAAAGGTTGTTGGGTGAACTGTCCCTTACGAACTTTTCCAATATTTAGGGACTTGAAAGAGAAAATCAAAACTAGTTTAAGCTATTATATTGAATATAGAAATTTTGGGATTGGTTGTAACAGCATTCACCAATTAGATTTATTTTCCTTTTTGACAAATTGTCTAGACCTGAAGATTGAAACGAGTAAATTGGAAAATGTAGTTGAGAGTAAAAGAGAGGGATATTTGGAGGTATTGGGAATATTAACAGCTAGTACGAATAAGGAAGATACATTGATCATTTCTTCAAATATCGAATCAAGTCCTAGGTATTTTATGAAATTGAAATTTAACGAAGAAATTTGGACGATATTCCCTTTGTTGGAGAGAATCACGGTAGAAGGCACTCAAAATAATGAAATTATAGAAAAGGTTATCAACTATCCAAAGCAAAGTTCAATTACCTCTCTTTTGGTAACTGAATTATTATTACTTGGAAAATGTTCTCTTCCGGATTATGAGACATCTAAAAAATTACATGTAAACTTGATTAAAAATCTAAATACTTTCTTTTCAAAGGTTTTAGACCATAAGGTGATAGAATGCCCAATCACTTAAGGCCAATACTTCTTGTAGGTGCAGGAAATATGGGAGCTGAATATGCAAAAGTTTTAAAGCAAATGAATCAATCATTTCATGTATTCACAAGATCTGAGAAAACAGCTCTTCATTTTCAAGAGTTGATTGGAAAGCAGGCTTCATTTGGAAATCTAGATCAAATACTGCATGAAAAACATTCATATGAAAGGGCAATCGTGGCAGTTTCCGTAGAACATTTAAAAGAAGTCGCAATTACTCTTATGCAAAACGGTGTGAAAGAAATATTGCTGGAAAAACCAGGAGCAGTTAGTGGTGATGAATTAATAGAATTGCAGGCAGTAGCTCAAATATTTAATTCAAAAGTATTTATTGGATACAATAGAAGGTTTTATGAATCGGTTAACAAGTTGCTTTCGTATGTCACAGAAGACAATCCTATTCGCTCGATACATTTTGATTTTACAGAACTTAGCAAGCAAATAGAAAAAAGTAAAAATTCAAATGAAGTGAAAAAAAATTGGCTAATCGCCAATTCTTCACATGTCATCGATCTAGCATTTTTTATTGCTGGGAAACCAAAGGTAATACAATCTTTGTCCACCAATCATTTAGCTTGGCACCCTGAAGCCGCCATCTTTACAGGCTCTGGAATGACATACAATGATGTATTGTTCAGTTATCACGCGAATTGGAAATCACCAGGTAGATGGGGAATTGAAGTGATGACTGACCAATACAAACTTATTCTTCAACCACTCGAAAGATTATTTATAATGAAGCACAATTCCTTTCATATAGAAGAAGTATCTCTAATAAATCATCATGATACAGAATTCAAACCTGGAATTTTTAAACAGGTACAAGCTTTTCTTACTGATAAAAGGTACTTAGTCGAAGTGTCAGAGCAGATACAAACCGTTAACAGGGTTTACAACGTAATATTATTTGGACATAAACAAAAATAGAATCATAATGTGGTAAAGAAACACTCTACTTAAGTAGGGTTGAATGTCAATAACTTAAAAAAAGTTTTCGTCTAAGAATAGGAGTAATCCGAACAAACCTATTACTATTCAAGAAATAAAAGTCATCCATCTAATTTGTGACTTTTATTTGGGGATGCTACTTTTCTCTCAAATATAGAGGGGGGAAGGAGGTAAGGGACGATCAGTTTCAGGAAGGACCTTGTTAATTTAACAATGGTGCTTCCTTATTTGGCTTGTGTATGGACTCTTTATATTCACCATTGAGATATACCACAATGTAAAAAGATGAGTCCACTTACAAGATGGAAAACCTTGTTTTTCATTTCTCTCATTCAGACAGAAAAAGTATACGATTCTTATTATCTAGTTCCTCTCATGCAGTGACAGACCAAAAACCAATAGTTACCTTTCTAAGGAAAAATGACTTGGCACTTGAATTGATTCAAGACTATCCATCTTCTCGTCTATGTGCTAGTTGACACCTGGAATACGAGTGAAAAACTTATAGGCTTGTAGCGAAAAAGGATTTCATGTCCTAGATGGAGTACAAATGAATCCTAAAGTCTGTCCTCTGGCCAAATAGCAAAATGGAAATCTTACCTATGCAACCAGGAGGTGTTAAGGAGACCTATGCAGATATTTCCGATTTGCATGCTGATGTGGGATTCTATCCTGCAACAACAGTAGAAGAAGGTTTAACACAGTTTGTAAATTGGTACAATAAGTACTATATAAAATAAGAAAATAGGAAGTAGAAAGAAGTGAATAAGTGAATAAAAAATATTGATGGAATCTCTACTTCAGTCAGTAAGGATAAAACCGCCCGTATCTCACCTCAACTTTGTTAATGATAACAAAAGAGGAGGTGAGATACTATGGCTCAAGATGTTCTGTGTGAAGTCGATAACTGTACCTATTGGGGTTCTGGAAACAAATGTAATGCTGATGCTATTTATGTAGTAAGTCATAAGGGTAAACAAGCATCTAAAAATGAAGAAACAGATTGCAAAACATTTAAACCAGAAGTTAAATTTTTTTAAAGGGTAACCAATATTTTGGTTATCCTTTACTATTTATAGTATTGATAATAACTATCATTTTCATTCACATTTTTTGAATTACTTTTATTTTTATATCTGGGCTATGCTAAGGTATTCCAAGAAGAGTTATGAATGAAACTGTATCTTTTTTTTGTTTTTAAATAGCAGGAAATGGGCATTTTCTACTTTTTCTTCTATGTAGTCGAGCGAATAATCACCTAATGGATCAGATAAATCGCCAATTGCCCGAGCTAGGTTATCTATTACTGGTATTAAGGTATCAAACTGTCTTATCTCTTTCCTTGCATTCATCTCATCCATGATATCATGAGCTAGATATTGGATTCGACGTAAGCGCATTTCTTTTGTTTGCATGATATACTCATCTCCTCTATATACCACTTTATTGTTGTCTAAATATATGGCAAATAATTGGAGTTTATGAGGAGATGATTGAATGGCCGATTGAATTATATAGAGCTCGCTATCTCCATTCCTCGATGTTGTGCACCATCACGTAGACCGTGAAACTACGGGTTAAATATTACATTGATATATTTGAATGTATTTTACATAAATTAAGGTTTGTTTTTTCTTTGAGAATTATTAAGGTAGCAGTTCTAAGTTTATCAAAATTCGATAAGCATCCGTTTTAGTTAATTGAAGAACATAATTACTTATATATTATAAAAAGAACTGTTGTTATTCATTAAGAAGTCAGGAACATAACCTCAATCATGAAGGAGTTTTTCTTTTTCTTTCATCTTTGATTTCATGATTTCTTTTTCATCAATTTTCTTTTTCACTGTAGCTTATTTGAATTTTTCAATCATACAGCCTATTTATTAATTTATAGGGTCGTACCTTAAATGCCTCGTATGGGATGCATTTCCCTGTCATTGCATCCTTCAGCCTTGATTTATATTTTTCTCGAGTAACATATGTCCCTGCGTTTGATAAGTCAATTTTAAAGAAACCGGCTTCCTTTGTTTCAGCCGAGGTTTTTAACTCTCCTTCGCTGTATTTGCCAAGGAATACAACAGAAACGGTATTTCCGTTCGAATACACCCCTGAAACCCCATGCAAGGTTACCTCAATCCCTGTTTCTTCAAAAATCTCCCTGCGCAGGGCGGAGTCTAGTGTCTCACCTTCATCAACTGCTCCGCCTGGCAACTCCCATGTGTCAGCTCTCCAATAGGTTTTAACCAACAAAGCTTCGCCTTTTTCATTCGTAATATAGCCGCTCACTGTAACTGTTTGCCTTGGATCATGATAGGATCCTGTCGGTACCAGAAAATCCTGTTTGCTATCTAGGTAGAGGTTTCCTAATTTATTGAGCTGAGTTTGCGCCTTTTTGTGCATCTCATCCTTTTTCACACGTTCTTCTATTTTCATATATTCTTCATAGCTTGGGTACTCCCACAAGGTGATAATCTCATCTTTATTTTCCGTAATCCAGCGGCCGACTAACTTCGCACCATTTTTCAGCTGATTAGGCAAAAGATAGGCATGAAAGAATCCGGTAAATAGACTCACTTTTTCAGGCAGTACTTTGTATGTTTCTCTTCTATATAACATGTTTTCTCCCCATTCGATATTTATTTTCGCCTCGAAGTATGTAGACCCAATGCGAAAGTCTGTTTTACACCGTGATCGTTAAAGTCAGACTAACGGTTGGGCTCTATGGTCCATTGTGCTTCGATCTACTTCGCCAACCATTTAAACAGATAGTTATGGGATGAATTTTGAATATATGCCAGAACATACTTGGCATTGAGGTTATTTTGGAGTGTTGGGAGCTATGATATCAGTTGGATCTGTAATGTTGTTATGGTTTTGGCGTAACGGTTGATTTAAATGATAACCAAAAAATAAAAAGCCGATGCTAAATTATGCAAACACTTTTTATTTTTTCAGAGTGTAGCTGCTGTAGTAGTTGATATAATAATCGAAATGAAATTGCCACAAATAATGCAGATGGATAATCTTGAAATGGAATCGGAACTTTCAGAACCTAAAAACCTATCAGCATTGTTGGTAAAGCTGTTAGCCAATAAAATAAAGAAAGTTAAATTAATCTGTTTTTAAAAAAATATAGACATCGGTGCAAAGAAACGGTTTACCGTAAGGACAGTTCTCTCTTATGAACTCCCATGAAAATTAAATTCGGCTCAAAACCAAAAAAAGGAGCACAAAACTAGAGTCAGAAAAACATTTTTTAAAAGTGCTGACCCTTTTGAGTGCCTATTGAGTTTGGTAGATTGATTAAGTGAAAAAGATTCCTATCATAACAAATAAAGTGTGACGTCCTTCTTTGCCAGCCGGAGTATTAGCACGTTCCAATTATATCCATTTTCGTTCTATGTGGTGTAGAGCTGCTTTTTGAGCTGTCTGTAGTGCTAACGGGTGCTTGAGTTTAGGATTGTAGGGTATATAACAAAAATAAATAAGGGGAGGAAAGACATGGGCCCAAACATTTTGTATTACAAAATAAAAAAGGTGACGTTAAGCCTATAGACTATATCAAATGTTCTATGAACATGTTGTAAAATAATTGTTTAGCTGCTTATGTCCTTTCATCCATATACACACCGATTTTGCGGAACTTATCAAAACGTTGTTGGCGTAGAATGCCTTTATCTAATTGACCAAGTTCTTGCAATGCTTTACGTAAGGTTTCTTTGATATATTGTGATTGAAGTGGGAGGTCAATATGAGCTC
This sequence comes from Peribacillus sp. FSL K6-1552, assembly GCF_038005205.1. NCBI lineage: Bacteria > Bacillati > Bacillota > Bacilli > Caryophanales > Bacillaceae > Peribacillus > Peribacillus sp. FSL K6-1552. Next base: position 77,349 of record NZ_JBBOST010000002.1, on the reverse strand, counting down.
CTCCAGCAGGTTCTTTGATGATTTCATCAATCACCCCTAGTTCCATCAAGTCCTTAGCCGTAATTTTCAAAACTTCGGCTGCTCGTTTTGCTTGTGTGGCGTCCTTCCATAACAATGCAGCTGCTCCTTCAGGCGAAATAACCGAATAAAATGTATTTTCTAGCATGAAGATTCGATTGCCAATGCCTAAAGCCAACGCACCACCACTCCCACCTTCACCAATTACAAAACAGATGATAGGAACTCCAAAACTCGCCATTTCACGTAGATTGCGGGCGATAGCTTCAGATTGTCCACGTTCTTCGGCTTCACGACCTGGGAAGGCTCCAGCCGTGTTTATAAATGTAACGATGGGTCGATTGAACTTATTGGCTTGTTGCATAATTCTTAAAGCTTTTCTGTAGCCTTCAGGTTGCGACATGCCAAAACGACGATAGATATTATCTTTTGTATTTTTACCTTTTTGATTTCCTAATACAGTTATAGGCATTCCCTCGAAGGTAGCTATTCCTGAAACTAATGCAGGGTCATCCCCATAAAGTCTGTCACCATGAAGTTCAATAAAATCTTCAAAAATATGATGAATAAAATCTAAAGTAGTTGGGCGTTGTTGAATTCTAGATAGTTGAATTTTATCCCAAACTCCCATATTTTCATTAAGATGAATTTTGATTTCATTGGCTTTTTGCTCAAGGTTATTTAATACTTCGTTAAGGTTAAGATTATGTTTTGTAGACATCTCTTTTAGTTCAGCAATATGGTTTTCTAGTTTTTTTAATACTTTCAAATTCATTGTTGAAGACGCTCCCTGAAATTGAGATGATGGATTTTTAAAATGGTTGTTAATGATTGTTTTAATTCACTCCTATTTACAACAATATCTAGTTGACCATGTTCTAATAAAAATTCAGAAGTTTGAAAATTTTCTGGGAGCTCTTCTCTTATAGTCTGTTCAATTATGCGTCTACCTGCAAAGCCAATTAATGCTTGTGGTTCGGCAATATTGATATCGCCTAATGAAGCGAAACTAGCAGAAACGCCACCCGTTGTAGGATTTGTTAAAACGGATACGAAAAGAATTTTTTCGTAGTTTAGTTTTTCTAAAGCAACACTCGTTTTTGCCATCTGCATGAGACTAAGAATTCCTTCTTGCATGCGGGCTCCACCGCTTGCTGAAAATAATATGAAGGGTTTTCGTGTTTTTAATGATTCCTCAATGGCTCTTGTAATTTTTTCACCAACTGCTGAACCCATGCTACCCATTCGGAAGCGAGAATCCATGACACCAATTACAACCGGATAGCCACCTATGGAAGCCTCCCCAGTAATAACCGCATCATTTAATGCAGTCTTTTTCTTATCAGAAACTAATTTATCTTTATATTCAGGGAAGTTCAATGGATCAACGGAAGTTAAACTTTTATTGAATTCCGAAAAAGAACCACTATCTGTAAGCATTGAAATGCGGTCATAAGCTGTAACGGGGTAGTGATATTGGCACTTCGGACAAACATTCAATTCTTTTTTCATAAGAGACTCATCATAAGTTTCCCCACACGATATACAAGTAAAAGGGGTGGGTGGAAGGCTTTTGTCTATTTCAAAAAAAGAGTTCGATTCTATTTTTTCTCCCTTTGATGGATACATCTTCATCAATCCTCCTGTGGTAGACCACTGTATTACAAATTACTCTCCCAATTCTTTAAAATAAGGGAGGGTGATTTTTTGCTTTTTTTAAATTCAAAAATCATTCATAGAGAATGAAGATTTTATGAATAGTGATTCATAATGATTTTTCTATTCCTTTATTCATGCATTTTTACTGGAAGATATAAATAGAAGTGAATGAATTCGAAACACGGGATTATATTGCCGGGATATACATGGGCTTGTATAAAAACAGAGTATATTAAGCAAAAAAGACTTCTTCTTATCTTTTTGTTTCCGATTATTAGAAATACGATATACAAAATAGCATCTTCTTTTAATGAGGGCAGTAAGCGCTTCGAGTCATTTAATAAAGCCATAGAAACAATAATAGGCGAAATAGAGATTCATTAGGAAATAATCGGCAACGTGCTGATGACCTTTCTATCCGGGGTAGAGAAAAAACATATGGGAATATTGGGGTGATTTTAGATAGTAGCAGGAGGTATCTAAGGAAAATTTAATTATTTGAATTATAGGTTTATTTTCGGTCATTACTTCCATCAATTGTATAAACTCATAATATGCAATTACCAATGTAATTGAATGGGTTACAATGTTCATTCTTGCGTGGATAATATTGTATTGGTTTATCAGACTAGTTAAAAATTTAGATAAAGTTGAATAGTTTTCTTAGGCTAAAGGGGCATGTTAGAAAATACACATTATGAAAGAGGACCATATTAGAAAAGTGGAATGTAAATGAAACTTTAAGAGCTATATAATCGTATAGACTGATAGGTATTTCAACCGAAAGTATAATATATCACAACGAACTACTGGACAATAAAGAAAAAATCAGGTGTTTAAGAAGTTTATGGCTAAGTTAGGGAAAAGTGCAGCAACTGTTCATTTACGATACGAAAACTGTTGATATTATGCTGGTGAGACGCTAAAAGTTTGAATCGTTGTAGTAAAATTCCAGGAGGGAAACCAACTTGTTGTTGAGAAAATATCTGTCACAATTAGGAATAGGAAAAGCCATAATCGACCTTAAATTGCTCAAGGTAATGTATGGGCTGGGAGAACGAGTAACAGGTGAATTCTTCATAATAGGGGGGATTTGTGAGCAAAAAATAAAACGGTTGGAGTGTGATTTAGTGCAGATAGACAAGATGAACAATACCCAACAGATCATTGACACCACGACCATACTGACAACGAAGTTTATAGAGGAGGAGCAGGAAATCCGTATTCCATTTTCATTCCAGTTGCCGGTTTCCGCTGCGGTGTCATCAGAATACATATCCTACCGATTCAACACTAGGTTGTTTTTTGATAAAGGGGTAATAAGCGAGGATCAGGATATCATTCAAGTAGTAGACCAAAATAGTAAAGAAATTGATGTTGGACAATAATATATATCTGTTTGGATTATGATAATCATATTGCACCCGATTAGGGCGGACTATCTTAATTATCTGATCCTTGTAATAAAATTCAGTCTGAATTTTGTAGGCGCACATTATCCTAGTAATAATAGAGCGTTATTTTATCAGCGATATACAGAACGACGAAATAAACGGAACAAGCTATTAAAAGCTAAAGGAATACCCCTTCTTCGAAGAGGTATTCCTTTTTAATTATGATATAGGTTTTCTGAAATGGATTTTGCACTTTGGCAGCCAACAGTTTTTTTGTCTAAATTGTTTCTGAGATAGGATATGCTAGTAAAGTAACATCTGAATTAAGTCCAAAAAGACCCATCCCACAGGAAATACTTGAAAAAAATTAGAAATAACGAGGGATACAATAAAGGCAAACTAGGTATAGAAATGTTGACTAAGTCCTTCATAAGTTAAATAAGATGTATATCTTTGATTTCCATGTCGGTTACCTCATTAAATAGACATGTTGCCCCAACTACCTATTACTTATGAAACTACGGATTTATCCTGCTTCTTTTCAACAGTCGTTAACTCAGGATTATTTCCTTCCTCCTCTTTATCTTCATCAGATACTAATCCCTTGGTCGCACTCTTGAATTCGGTTAAAGTACGTCCAAAAGCCCGGCCGATTTCTGGCAGTTTTTTAGGTCCAAAAATAATCAAAGCAATGACCAGTATTAAAATTAAACCTGGAATTCCGATACTTGACAACATGTATAATCAGCTCCTGAAATTTGATTTTTTACTAGCGTCAGACAAAGACGAGGCATTGTTTCACCAGGGCGATACGTCCATACACCACTCGGGTGCTGTACTGATCTCCAATAAGGGCATAAAGTCCTCCCTTAAAATTTAACAAAAAATGCAGTGAAATACATGATTAACAGTCCAATGGTGAATCCTGAAAGGTTTAACCATGAAACAGATGGTTCCTTATGTGTTCGATGATCTTCAATGAGCATTTTCGTTATTACATAAATTACTTGAAGAATTGCCCCTGCACCAATACCCAGGAACAAAGCTCCTAAAATTGGTGAGAAGATGAATCCGCCAACCCAAGTACCTACAATGGCGGGGGCGCCTGCGATAACTCCCAGTAGTAGAAAGTCTCTGAATCGAGGTGAGGTCTTTAATAAAGGAGCAGCGATTCCAATACCTTCCGTAATGTTGTGAAGGGTAAATCCTATAATTAAAAAGGTACCTAGAGCGGCTTCACCTAGGGAAAAGGAAGAACCAATTGCCAAACCTTCCCCAAAGTTATGAAGTCCTATTCCGGTAGCCATCAACAAAGCCAGACCAAAAGGGGAATATCCTTTCTTTTCTTGCTTTCTTTGTTGATACTGATCAAAGCCGATCAATAATAAGAAGGTTAAGGAAGCTCCAATAATGACAACCATATTGCCTTGGAAAACAGAAGGAGCTTCTGCACCAATTTCAAATCCATCAGCTAGAGTCCCGACAAATAAAAATAAAAGCAACCCAACGGTAAGGGCAAGAATCGAATTAATCCACTTTCGTGAGAAACGTTTCATAAATGGATACCACAACAATCCTAATGTAATCGGGACTATCCCAACGTAAAAGCCTATTAAGCCGTAGTTCAAAAAGTTGCTCCAGTTGGTTTCTGGAGTGAGCGTGGCAGCTGCAAGTTCACCTTCCGTGATAATCCCATTCTCTGTGATTAATTTAATGGTATGTGGATCACCTTCCACCCAAGGATAAGTAATGGTCACCTTTCCTTCTTCGAATCGTTCAAGTTTTGCTTGAGGAGAGACACTGTAATTCCACACCGAATCATTGACCATAACTTGAGAAATCGTTAATGGTTTTGGTCCCGTATTACTAACAGATAATTCAAAACCGATTTTAGTTACCTTGATGCTTTCAATGTTCAAGACTTCTATCGGCGCTGCAGGATCTTTTTCTACACCTGCTCCATTCTTTAGTACCCATCCCAGAACTCCTATAAGTAATACTAACGGTATTAAACCAGCTAATAGCCATTTCCCCTTCATATTATTATCTCCCCTTCTTTACTCGACCTCAAAGAATCCCATCCAGCCTAACTCAGCGAATTCACTTACATGGGCATGAAACATATATGTTCCCTTGAATGGAAAACGAACTTCAAGAATTCCTCGTTCTCCCTGACATTGCATGATGGTATCTGTAAACTGGGAGGGGTTATCGTTTCTGCCGGTTGGATAGTACGTAAAGTAATTCGCATGCAAGTGAAACGAATTTAATAAGTCGAATTCTGTTAAATTACTTAGATAAATCCGAACGAGTTGATCTTTTTTGATTTTAATAGGGTGATTCATAAATGCGAAGGCATAGCCATTAACCGTATAAAACTCATTTTCGCCGTCTAAATCCAAGTCAAATCCATTCATAACCATGTTTAACTCTAATGCCGGCTCTCTTGGCTTCTTTGGATCAATAATAAAATTACCGTATAAGCCTTTATGGATATGGCGGGCTAGTGGCAGCACATGGCAATGGTAAATTTGTAAGCCGTATGGCTTTGCTTCAAATTCGTATGTGAATTTTTGTCCAGGATAAATAGAAGTTAATCCGTCCATCTCTGGAGGGTGGATTCCGTGAAAATGAATAGAATGAGGATGGCTGCCTTTATTAATAAAGTGAAACCGCAAAAGGTCCCCTTCCGTACAACGAAAAGTTGGTCCTGGAATTGTCCCGTTATAGGTCCAGCCTGGAAATTTAATTCCTTTGGCAATTTCGATTTCTTTATCAATTGCAACGACTTCATATTCCCGAAGTGTTTGCCCGTTTGGCAGCTTGGTAACTTCTCCATAATCAAATTCAGTAAGGAGCCGTTCTGCCATTTTATAGCCTGTGGTTTTTGTTTTATCACTCATATGTTCATGATTGGAATGATTGCTAGTTTTGTGGGACGAATCATTGGATGCTTGAGCCACAGTTGGAAATTGCGCCATTTTATTTAAGTAATAAGTTCCAGCTATCCCAAATGCTCCAGCAGTCCCCATCTTTAAAATATCTCTGCGGGAAACCTTGTTCTCATCAGACATTACTTGACCCCCTCCTAAAAAGTTTCCTTAAGTAAACTTTTTGTTGTATAAGCTATACTTTAAGGTAGAGACAACTTTAATGTCAACTCTTTTTTATAAAATGCTTTGTAAGCGCTGACAATCAAGGGCGGATCTGGGGGAGGTGAGGAATAATTCATGCACCAACTCTATTTATAAGGTTTAGTTCATATATAGTAGGAGAAATAGTATATTTTCTATAGTTCTTCAAAGAATGATTTTGGATGATTCTGAAAAGGGTAGAAAAACGAATTTTTAGCGAGCTTTAGATGAAAATAAACTTAAAAAAAGGAATCATAGCATGAGCAGATAAGGAGACAGTACGATGAGGAATTAAGCGATTAGGGGAATGAAAGGGACTCGTTTTTCTTCTTGTGAGCTTGGAAAGCAAGGGAAATGAGGAAGCCCCTTAATATCGTTGGTGTAAAACGAAAGAAGAAATAGACGGATGCATGGAACAAATTAAGGATAAACTTACATAAAATTCAAAAGGGGATGGAGTTATTTAAAGAAAGAATTTCTGGTTCAATTAGATTGCTGATTAATGAAATAACAAGGGCTTTAGTGCAGACAAGATTTCATGATCGAACTTTATCTCCCTCCATAAGAGTGTTTACTGCTACCTGCTATCTTCTACGGGATTTCCAACCTTCTTAAAATCCAATCTCAGATCCTTCTGAAACTCCATTGATAATTCCGTATAAACCTCTTTCAACAGCTTTAATCAGTTGTCCTTTTTTCTTTTGTCCCATCGACTGTGTTTGACCTCTAACTTCAAAAAGGACCGTCCCACTTCCGTTAAGGGCAAAAGCTCCTAAACTTACATTGAAATACGTCAGTCCGTCTAATTTTTGATTTGTTGTTTGTTGAAAAAGGTAGGAATTATCCGATATATAAAGATAACTAGGGTGGTTATATTGTGGATTCGTATAAAACAGGAGGTAAGTATATGAGTAAGGAACCTTTAATGAAATACGCATGTATAGAATGTGGCAATGAATTTATTACCCAGGTTCAAATTAAAGAAGTGGAACGGAACCTCGTATGTCCATTTCCATATTGTCAAAGTGAAGTGCAGGTGGTAGTTAGTCCAAGTGAAGATAACATGGATCTGTACGAAGAATTAGGAGGCCAGATTAAAAAATGCCAGCAATTAAATGCAAGTCTTGTAAAAAAACTTTTAAAAAATAGGACGACATTATAGTGACAGACAAAAGGGTACATGAATTGAATAGTCCGTCTAAACAGTATAATTCATGTTGCTGAGACTATCTGTAGCGAAATTAAATTTGTTATTGTGTAGAAACTTACCTATTAATTTGGTCTGAGGAGGCTACAGAGATATGGAATTAATCAAAGAAATTCAGTTGGATAGCAAAGAAGTGGAAGAAGCCATTACAGCATATTTAAATAAAGAGGGATTCAAGGCTGTCTCCTTCAAATTCAAGTCAACAAACGTCTTGGGCTTGCCGTATCCCATTAGTGCCTCCATCGTTGTGGAGGATCTCGATTAACAAACAACTACATAACTGTCTGGCAAGGATTTGTGGTATACCAATGTATATCTATTAAAAAAGGTAGGTTCAAAAGCCTGTCCTATCAATGATTATGGAGTATATCAACTGCCGAGAACTGCCATTATGTACTAATGATGTATAAGGTATTCATTCCCTTCAATAATTGATTTCTCTATGTAAAGTAGATTAAACTTTTAAGTATGGGATCTAAAGTTTATTATTAAGATAATACCTAGTAAAAGCTAGCCTCTTAAAGATTATAGTTTTTTAATAGGAATCCCGATCACAAGGCAAGGTGTGTGAAACAGATGGAAATTAACGATACAGATAAAAAAATCTTAGAGATATTAATGCAAAATGGTCGAACTTCGTATTCGGATATAGGAAAAGAACTAAATCTATCACGCAATGTTGTACGTGATCGTGTGCAGCAACTAATGGAAAAGGGTGTTATTGAAAAAATCAGCGCTGTTGTCAACGCTGAAGCTGTAGGTAAAAAAGTATCAGCCTTTTTTGAAGTAGATTGCGAACCTGCAGACTTAGTGAAAGTTGCAGAAAAACTAGCTAAAAATCCAAGTGTTGCAAGCTGTTACCAAATGACAGGACCTAGTACTTTACATATGCACGTTTTAGTTGAGGACTTTTCTTCCTTGGAATTCTTTATCAATAATGAACTATACGGGATAGAAGGTATTTCTCGAGTCGAAAGTCATATTTTACTACGCCGTTTCAAAAGTAGATCAGGATTAAAACTATAATAAACTCCTCTTATAATTGGGGAGTTTATTTTTTTTGAGTAATTTTATTGAAAATTAAAAACTTTTGTAAAAATATGTTTTGTTTTTCCGAAAAATAGTATATAGTTATTTTGAAATCGTGCAATTGTTAATTAATAATTGAATTTTAATTAACAAACGTTAGAAAAAAACATTTTTTTCGTTCGTTTTGTAATTATACCACTTAAAAATGAGTGCGTATTACGTTTAAAGGGAGGGGTATTATAATGGCTTTACAGTTAGATCCACATTATTCACCTTATACATCACAACGAAATGTAGTATATGCCAAGAATGGAATGGTCGCTACGTCTCAGCCTTTAGCTGCACAAGCAGGGTTAGATATTTTGAAAAAAGGCGGAAATGCGATTGATGCAGCCATTGCAACAGCTGCTTGTTTGACAGTAGTAGAGCCTACCTCAAACGGAATTGGGGGGGACGCTTTTGCGCTTGTTTGGACTAAAGGACAATTACACGGACTAAATGCAAGCGGTCCAGCACCTATGAATATCTCTATCGAGAAGGTAAAAGAAAATGGACACGAAAGTATGCCAAAGTACGGCTGGCTGCCGGTAACTGTACCAGGTGCTCCGGCAGCTTGGGTAGAATTATCAAAACGTTTTGGCCGACTACCGCTACTAGAAGTTATGAAGCCAGCAATTGAATATGCCGCAAACGGATTTCCTGTTTCACCTACGCTAGGTCGATTTTGGAAAAAGGCATTTGAACAATACAAACGGGAATGTACAGGAGCAGAGTTCGAAGCTTGGTTTGAGACATTTGCTCCTAAGGAACGAGCACCTGAAGTCGGAGAAATATGGTCGTCTCTTGACCACGCTGACACACTAGAAGAAATCGCAAGAACAAACGGAGAAAGCTTTTACAAAGGGGCACTTGCAGAAAAAATTGCAGCAGCTTCTGCGACTTATGGGGGCTATTTAACAAAAGATGATTTAGGAAACTTTAAAGCAGAGTGGGTTGATCCCATTAAGGTAAACTATCGCGGCTATGATGTTTGGGAAATCCCACCAAACGGACAAGGTATCGTAGCTCTTATGGCACTAAACATACTAAAAGGATTTAATTTTACAGCAAAAGAAGAAACAAACACATACCACAAACAAATCGAAGCAATGAAACTTGCTTATACTTGCGGCAAGCAATACATTACAGACCCTAAGCATATGGGTGTAACTGCAGAAGAGCTATTAAGTACTTCGTATGGCCAGCAGCGTCAAGCACAGATTGGAAGTGAAGCATGCATGCCAGCTCCAGGTGTACCGCCACGCGGAGGAACAGTGTACCTTGCAACAGCAGACGGAGAGGGCAACATGGTATCGTTTATCCAAAGTAATTACATGGGCTTCGGTTCTGCGGTTGTAGTACCAGGAACAGGAATTGCCTTACAAAACCGAGGACATGATTTCAGCCTTGATCCTACTCATTATAATTGCCTTAAGGGCGGTAAGAAAACGTACCATACGATTATTCCAGGATTTTTAACGAAGGATAATCAACCTGTTGGACCATTCGGTGTAATGGGAGGATATATGCAGCCGCAAGGGCATGTTCAAGTTATTATGAATACAATAGATTTTCACTTACATCCTCAAGCGGCTTTAGATGCACCAAGATGGCAGTGGAAGAACGAAAAAACAGTAGAAATAGAAAAAACATTCCCATCCCACATTGCAGAAGAATTAGTACGAAAAGGACATGATATTAAAGTGGCGGTAGACTCAGGTTCGTTTGGACGAGGTCAAATTATATGGCGAAATCCTGAAACAGGTGTACTAATTGGTGGCACAGAATCAAGGACAGATGGGGCAATTGCCAGTTGGTAATCCACAGTAAAGGTGCTTCTTGGAGTGATGGCATTTCAATCATTCTATGAATCTTACTTTCAAATATGAATAGGCAGTCAGTTATAATGTAAAAAAGTGAGAGTCACCCTGGATTAGTAGTATTTGCTTTACTCATATACGGTGCTATCAATTTGTAGTGCACTCAGTAGAGTCTCTATTTAGAGGCTCTTCAGATTACATAAGTAGTGTATGTTCTTAAACCCTACTACTAAATTCACAGATGAGTAATACACTTTATATTCATAATTTTTAAAATTTAAAGCGCTTTCATTTTTTTGATTTGCGATAATAAATCCAGCCCTATTGATCTTAATTTAAATTAATAAAATCTATTGTGCTTCCTTTTCTAAGTTGATTCATGTATTGAACCTATATCATTTTATTATCAAAAAAGGATGTGTTTTCTGTTATGAAATTAAAATGGGTTGTTCTAGCTTTTTTGTCTGTTCTTTACTTGATTAACTTTACAGATAAGGCGATTATAGGGTACGCAGCTATTCCTATTATGGAAGATTTGGATCTTAACTATAGTCAATGGGGTATAGTTGGAAGCAGCTTCTTTTGGTTCTTTTCAATTATGTCTATAGTTGGAGCTGCATTGTCAGATCGAATTGGAACGGGTAAAATGCTCGCTTTCATGGCTATTGGTTTGACAATAGTGCAGTTTGGAGCATTGACAATTTACGGATTACCAATGCTAATTTTGTGTCGTGTCCTGCTAGGTGCTATTGAAGGACCGTTTCATGCAACTGCTATTAGCCATATAAGCAAACATTTCTCTCCTGAACAGCGAGGGCTTGCGATTTCCATTATGAATGCAGGTAGCATGATTGCTAAATTTATGGTTCCTCTTCTCATTTACATGATTGGAATTTATGGTTGGCGAATGGTATTGGTTTTTTTAGGAGTATTAAGTATGGTTTGGGCAGTTCTGTGGCTAATGACTTTGAAAGGGGAAAATGAGAGAAATATAGTGAAAAGTGAATCTACCTTAGTTTCCGAGAAAGTAAAATGGTCAGAGATATATCCACTTTTTCTATCTTCTACTTTTATCTTTACTTGCCTTGCTCTTTTCATGGCTTACTGGATTCTTACATGGTCGTTTATATGGATGCCGACCTATCTTGTTAAAATTGTCCATTTAACACAAACTCAGATGGGCTATGCAGTAATGTTCATAGGCCTTGGTTCTGCTCTTGGTGGTATACTTATCTCATTTATATCAGATCGGTTACTTAAAAAAACAAAAAATCTTCGACAATCCCGTGTGCTTGTTGCTGGACCATCTCTAATATTAGCAGCTGTATGTTTTTATTCTACAACATTTGTCCAAAGTACAATTGGAGCAATTATTGCCTTATTTTTGGGAATGGCGTTTGTAAATGGTATGTTTCCACTTGCACCCCAGATTGTGAATCACTTACTTCCTGAACGAAGAGGATTAATGTCAGGTGTTTTGTTAGGGATTGCAAACCTGTCAGGAATTATTGGTCCAGCTGTAATTGGTTTTGTTGTCCAATCTGCAGGCGATAACATTAGGGTCGGTTTTAATTACTCTGTTCTATTGACTGCCACTTTATTATTAATTGCCAGTCTTATTTTCTGCATTTTTACTAAACCTGATAATCATACGAAAAAATCATCGTTATCTTCTAAGGTTATAAATTTATAGAAAATTAACAGATAGGAAAACTAACCACCGACCTCTCCGTATACCGTGTGTACCATCCGGTATAACGCTGGTTCAATTAAGTTAAATTCAGAATTGAAAAAGCCGAAGCACTGAATAAAAAAGAGCATGGTTTGCAAATGAAATTAGTAAGTGAATTAGAACATTAAAAGCCTACATCCCGATTTTAAGGATGTAGGCTTTTATTGAATTAATATTAGTTCTTTATTTTAAATGTATTTGTAAATTATAATTCTAACACAACTACACAAATTCATATTTTCTTCTTTATATTATAGATAGTCATTCTTGTTCCACCTGTTTTTTCACTTATATTTTTCACTTGTTGCTTTGAAATAAAGTTTGATCAATAACACCTTATAAGCCGGCATTTTACGATAAATAAAAAGAATCCATTTTGAAAAAAGATTGATCAAAATGGATTCTTATCCAGCAGATTTAAGTTTCGGTTTTATAAAAAAGTTTAATTATTTTCTATCTGTCTGCTCTACAATCGTGCCATATTTGTTGAAAACATTGCAAAGCAAGCCCCTTAGAATGTTCGTTCTTCACTCCCACCAATGCTTCATTTCACTGAATCTAACGTCCCATAGTTTAGCGTTCCCGGAAACGATAATCGTAATTTCGTTTTCTTTATAATAAAATGGTATCTCTACAAATTCCGCCCCAAATTCTGCCCCTTTATTATATTGTTCATTGAACTGAGCTCTTACTTTTCCATCTGCCAGTATAGTGACTTCTCCCTTGAAATCACCATTGTCTGGAATGCCATAATAAGAATAGAGTATGACATCTTTCTTGTTCCCCAAGATGTAAGTGTATGATTTGCTTTTATCCCCTTCACTGTTATACACATTCATTTTTGGTTCTATTTTCTTGCCTGCTACGGTGATACTTGGAAGATTTTCAGTCATAGGCATGGTTCCATTCATTTCTTTCACATCGTGTAATGCTTGAATCGGGCTTTCTCTTGTCGCTACAACATAATTGATAGTTTCCGAGACCACGATTACCCCAACTAGAAGAACACCAATAGATAGAGCCGAAGCAATAAGCTTTTTATAAGAAATTTTTGAAGAAAATCCAACTCTATAGGCGATAAAACCTATCGTTGCACCTAATGTATTGGATATAACATCATCTACATCAAAGCTGCCAAGATAAGTTAAAGCCTGCAGCGATTCCAAAACGAGAATCGTTAAGACAAACAAGGATATGAACTTCCCAAAACTGGAACGATACAACAGAGGAATTACTACTCCAAAAGGGATAAAAGCAGCAATGTTTCCAAATTGGTATAACCATGAAAAAGTTGGTTCTGGAAATCGAAGTGGAACGTTTTCCGGAACAAGCATAAATACATATTCATAATCGCCGGTTGCATGATCTAATCTATTAAAAGCAAAGAACATAAAATATAAAATTAAAATTGTATATAAAATGGTTCCTACAATGATAAATTTCCGTAATTTCGCTTCCATAATCTCTCCTTAATTTCGACATATCATTTACAATAAATCTTATCCTACTAAAATATCAGTTCAAAAAAAAAGGGAATATGATAATTCCTGTTCGTTTTTTGTAAACGGTTAAACTTTGTTCAAAACGGTACGACTTTCTTATAAACAATACATCTTTATTTCAAACCAACAATAATTGGTAAGAGGTTATTTTTGATTTATTCTTGAAATATATATTTGAGAAAAATAAAATTAAAGGCTAAGCAAACATTCATCCTATAATAAAGAAGGATGAATGTTTGCTTACTATAAACAATATCTTCACTAAGTATACAACTTTTTTGTCTAGTACATAACTTTATTGTAAAGTATACAATTTTTTGTAACTTAACAGGATCTTTAATCAAACAGTATTTTAAATAATCGAACTTTGTTTTAAATGATAAATCTTTTTTATAAAACTACATCACTGACTCATTTTCATTGAGCAAACGGATTATTTCATTGGAACTACTAGGTTAATTATTTGAATAGTCTGAAAACTTTTGGTATAATAGAAAAAAGGTCAAGGAGTTGGTTTCCTATGGAAAAGAATTTGGCTAATACACCACCACAACCTGAAATAAACGTCAAGGATTCTGAATTTGCTGAAATGGTGATAAACAAAGCCCTTCTTAACTTCCGAAAAGAGCAAATCCGAAAAGAGATTGACCAGTCATTACAGGATAAAAACAAAGAAGAATTCCTACGATTAACAGAGGAATTGAAAAACATTTCTTAAAATGTTGTTTATAAAATGAACTTAACATATTTGTAACTTTAAGAAGTACGCCAAAACGCCAATCCCATATCTATAAGGGATTGGCGTTTATTTGATTTTTATCGATTAAGCACGATATTATAAATAAGTTATTATTTGTTCCAAAACTCGTCGTTTTCTGAACACACCACTGTTCGATTTGAAAAGGACGTTTTTTATTGCCTTTATCGTAACAAAACTCTGTTCATTATTCTATGTTCAATAACCTATCTATTTTTATCTTATGTTACAATAGATATAAAGGAAAAATAAGAAAGAGTGATTTGAGTGTTAATTGGATATGCACGTGTGTCGACGGGATTACAAAATTTAGATTTACAGATGGACGCTCTTACGCAATATGGCTGTTCCAAAATTTTTCACGATAAAATGAGTGGGGCAAAAAGACAGCGTCCTGGTTTAGAGGAAGCACTTCAGTATGCACGTGAAGGCGATACGATTGTTGTTTGGCGATTGGATCGATTAGGACGCAATATGCAAGATTTAATTCAAATTGTGAATAGCTTAAATGAACGTGGTGTGGGCTTCCACAGTCTACAAGAAAATTTAACAATGGACAAAAGTAATGCCACAGGCCAATTGATGTTTCATCTATTTGCGGCATTTGCGGAATTTGAACGTAATTTAATTGAGGAACGTTCGGCTGCCGGACGAGCTGCAGCTAGAGCACGTGGTCGTCTTGGGGGACGTCCTGAAAAATTTGGACCGAAAGATATTGAAATGATGAAGTCACTAATTGAAAATGGTACACCGATTAAAGACGTCGCAGAAAAATGGGGTGTATCTCGAACAACGATTTATCGGTATTTAGAAAAACAGTAAAAATAAGAAACCCAGCTAATCTCTTATGAAGGTAGTTGGGTTTTAAAGTTGCATGTGCAAAATAGCACTTAAAAAAAGTGCAAATTATCGCCTAAAGTGACATGCGGGCATACCCTATTTTTTTACCTTTTCCCATAACCAACTCTTCCTTTCAATCTACTTATCTAATTCATTTATTATACAACTTAAATTTTACAAACAAAATCCACTTAAAATAGCATTTTTAATTGTCTACTATGAGTGTCCTCTAAATTTACAAATGTTCACTTGAAATATGGATAAGGTTGTAACTTTGATTTAAATGGATTTCGAAAACGTTCCTATTGGGTGTACTCTATTGGAATGAATTTTTGAGAGGGATTTTTTCAATAGAAGACTCGATAAGATAAAAGCACTGAACTTAGGTAATTTGGACAAGCATGTATTTTTTCATCCCATATATATAGTAGAAAAAGGAGTGTTGTATATATGGGATGGTATAACAAAAGCTACAATCAGCGTCCTCCACAGCTTCCAATCCCACCAGATCCACCAGAACCACCAATCCCACCAGAACCACCAATCCCATCAGTCGCAGTCTAAGCTGAAATTGGGGTACAGACATCAAAACGGAAACCTGCTTAGCTTGTAATGGGCTGGGCTTTTTTACTTTTTACGGTATGGCGGAAACTATCAGAACCTTGTTAATTATGGTCCGGAATGGAAATTAATACAAAAAAGGAACTCCCCGAAGGGAGCTTTCTAATACCAAAACAAAATCCAATCTTTCCTAATCCACGTTTTCCTTCCATCTCTAAACCTTACTATGTAATATTGATCATTTCCGATACCAACGATTATCCCTACTGTAAAACTGTTCCACCTGTTCTTTGCCTTGCCAACATAAATTTTCATATTTAACATTTGAATTCCCCCTCTTACTTAATCAAGTGGAGTATATTCTATTAAAGTAAACCGTTTAAACCCTATAGCCCTTCAAAATAAAAAAACTCCCCTTATTTATTCAGGTGGATTTTATTCTATTAAACTAAAACGTTTCTAGGGTCTAGCCTATAAAATTTTTAATTATGAACAAAAAAAGAACCCCTTAATTGTTGCTATCGAGGTCTACGCGAAATTAAATATCTTTAACTTTATTTGTATACAAAAAGGCAGCAAAACAGCTGCCTTTTATCATGCTCACATAAGTCTACACCAATGTAATTAGAGACAAATAAAAGCTAAGTTTCAACTTTCGATTAGGTTTTTAGGTAGCTTTTTTAAAAGTTGGATGTGCAAATTAACACTTAAAACACGCGCGAAATATCTCCAAAAGTTACAAATATTGTGTTATGAAATCACTAAATGATTCTAGTGTGGATTTTGAATTAAGATTGATAAAAATCCTGTTGGATATGAAACAGGTTTTTACTTGTTCAACTAAAGGGGCAGGTTAGTTCAACAAACGTAGTGACTAGAACTGTTAAAACGATGAAGATGACGCAACCAAAAGATGTTTGAATCTAAGAAGCTATAGTCATTTTTAATCATTTTAATAATCAGTTTATTCTGATATTATAAAAGGGATAAAGATTGGAGGAGGAAATAACATAAAAAGCTTATTTTCAATCTTAAGTACCTTTGTGTTAGTTCTGGTAGGTGGAATGGTATTAGGTACTTCTTCTGCTCAAGCAAGTGTTCCTCAGTATTCTTTTCAAACAGAAGATGGAAAATGGGATGGTGAAATTGGAAATCCTAACAAAGGTAGTGACTTAGAGGTAGAACTAGTTTCCCCAATCTATTTAAAGACTTCTTCTGGAAGTAAGTTATTGACTAATTATAGTAACGTATGGTCTCGTCTCTGCAATGCTAGTACTGGAAAGTGCACAGGCTATCATAGCTTAGCAGGTGGAAAGACATTATTCACAGGTATGAAAATAGGTAAATTTTATGTTGATGTGAAAGATGGATACTCTTCTGGCAAAGTATATGGAAAACTACAAATTGTTTTCAAATAACTTGTATTACTTGCTACCCACTCTTAATGGGTAGCTTTTTATATGAAAAGTTTCTAAAATAAATTAATATCTAAATATTTTTGTATAATTTACCCAAATTGAGCTTCACCACTGCCCTTTTTTCCAGAAAAGAAGTGAAGTTAACTGAATTGACTAGTATGTTCACAAACGCTACACGAGCCATAATACTACAAGATACAGTAAATGGTGTTTGGGGAGAAATGAAATAAAGTTTGATACTTTGTTAATGAACTAACGGGTGCGTTAGCTGAAGATCGGAGCTGTCTTTAAGGCAGCTTTTTCTTATGCAACTAACGGGGCAGGATAGTTTAAGAGGATATAGATAAATATGGTAAAGTTATATAAAAGAAAAAATCAAAACTGGAGGAAATTAGATTGGGAGACTTAAATATTTTTTTATCTTTTGGTGCTGGGGTACTTTCTTTTATATCTCCTTGCTGTTTGCCCTTATATCCTGCGTTTTTATCTTATATTACAGGATTATCAGTTAGTGAATTAAAAGAAGATAATAACAAATTAAACCGCAGACCAATGCTTCATACCTTTTTCTTTTTGATTGGGTTTTCTTTTTTTAATGAAAGTAAAAAAAATGGGCTGCTATCACGTAAAAAAACAAAAAAACAAGACTAAGTGACAATACATGTGCAAATATAATATAGATAATACAGCAAGTGTTTGTAGAAAAGCATTCAAAATAACTGAATGCTTTTTTGCTTAATAATTGTCTTCTTGTTTCTTACTTCCAAATAAGAGGTTTGTAGGACTCCATATTTACTCTTTTCTTCTCAAAACTGTTTGAAAACAAGCTTTAAGTCTAACCCACTGTCCAAGTGTCCCAAGTATTGCAATAAAAAGGAGAGGTGGAATTTATCCATGTTATTTAGTAACTAACATTAAAATATTATAGTAATTAATATATTAGTTACTAGAGATATTTTTTTTTAGTAACAGTAAATCTGTTATAGCCTTGAAGGTGTTATTTAAGCAAAGGTGTCCTGCTAGTTAAAACATACGTTTAAGTAGTATTCAAATAAAAAAGTTGATTCCTTAGCGTAGGAAAAATCTGCTTTTAATTTTTTTAGAGAGCGAAGCGAATAAAGGAGCCGACCACAATTATTTTTTGGATGCATTAATAACCTCTGCTAATTGTATAATGACATCTCCTAATTTTTCGAGTTTCTTTTCAAACCGTAGAAATAGATAAATTGTAATCGCTATAGGAAATCCGAAGTTTCCAAGCAAAGATACCCAAAGGGGAATTTCTGCGGGACTCATTGGCTCACCTCTTTTTAAAAAATTTAAATAGGGCAGGGCTTATGATAAGTATAAAGCTCCACATCCTTCAATTTCTTTGTTGCTCAAATTCATGGGTTTAGTGTTTTTACACAATAGGGAAAATATTTCACTTTCATTTAATGATATCCTGTTGCTTCTTACTTGATCTTTTAATAATGCAATCGCACCAGACACATGAGGCGCTGCCATTGAAGTTCCAGAATAGGTAATAAGATCGCCATTTAAATAAGTCGATACTATGTGAACCCCAGGTGCGTATATATCAATCTGTTCATTTGTATTTGTAAAAGAAGTGATTTTATTATTCCTATCGACAGCTCCAACTTCAATTACTTCTTGATATGCGCCTGGATAAAGATATTCATTACTGAAAATATTTCCGTCACCGTAATTACCCGCAGCTGTTACCACTGGTATTTGAGCCTCTACTGCTTTTTTAACGGCCTCATGGAGTTCAGGATCATTTTGTTTAACTCCTAAAGAGATGTTTATAACTTCAACTTTCTCCTGGTTAGGACCTCGCCAATCAATTGAGTAATGAATCGCTTCAATTAAGGATTTAACATTTCCAATGCCATTCATATCTAAAACTTTTAAGGCTAGTATTCTTGCTTCAGGTGCTACCCCAACTACATTATTATCAGTACTAAATTTACCAGTGATGATGCCTGAAACATGGGTGCCATGTCCATTATTATCTTTATATATGGATACGTCTCCTTGATAGTCATTTGTAAAATTAAGGCCTCCGATTACTTGGCCACTTAGATTCGGATGTAACTCATCTACCCCGGTGTCAAGCACTGATACAACTACATTTTTCCCCGTAATATTTTGATCCCACTTATGATCAGCTCCAATTTGAATAATATTAGGGAGATATATATCTTTAAAGCCCACCTTTTTTTTTTTTCTGAATATAAGACAACCATATTATTCATGAAAATCCCTCCTTCTTATTAAAATAAAGGGTAATAAATCAAGTAAATTACAACCCAAAAAACGCATGAATAAATTCATACGCCATTAATATGGGGCCTATAAGATATCAAAAGAAAAAACGGTAGTTTTTAATGACTACCGTTTTTTCATTTCATTTCATTTTATTTTCTTTTCTTAAAAATAAAAGAGTACTTAAGGCAATAAGTAAAATCAAGCCCCCTAGAGCAGCAGGGATCATTCCAAATCTGTCGTTTAAATAAATAAAGGTAAATACGGGAAACACAAAAACCAAAACCATTTTTAAAACATACACATTTTTTGTCATAAAATCCCTCCTAATATAGACTATCACAATAATAGGAGGATTTTAAGTCAATTAGCAATATCCTAAATTTTTACAAGTGGTACCACAGATCAACTTATTATCAAGAACACATTTAACATACCATAAGGCTCCACAGATGAGAACACAAGCTGGTCCTGCTATAGCTGCACAAACGACTGTACAAGCTGCTGCACCAACTAAAGAACATGACATTCCTTGGAGGTTATTACAAATGGCTTTACATGTTGAACAAGTACCCATAATTTGAGTATTCGAATCAGTAGGTGAGTTTTCTAACGCAATATTCTCAATGTAAAAGTCATTTTCAAGAGGAAAAGATTGAACTTGTTTTATATAGCCACTAGGCAATTTATCAGCTGAATGCTTGGACCAACGAATTTCAACATTAGTTTCCTTGATAGCAGCAATACTTACTAGATTTAATTCATTTTGATATAAAACATATGAAAAAGTTTCTCCATTCTGATTAACTACACCTTGAATCAATTCAAATTGTTCTTTACGAACATATGTTACTGTGGCATTATCATCAAAATACATTTGTACAAATACGGAATCTGTTTGGTCTACCGGCTTATATCCGGATACACCTGAATATTTTACGTTACCTAACTTATGTTCATTAGACAGTTTTTCTAGAAAGATATTGTACTCAGATTTTTCTTGAAGTGTTCTAACAATAGAATTTAATTCTACTTCTGGGATCTCATTCAAAAACTCATTAATTTCACTTGACATGGAAATTCCTCCTACTACATTTTTTTGGAGGCAGTACCCAGATTCGAACTGGGGATCAAGGTTTTGCAGACCTTTGCCTTACCACTTGGCTATACTGCCACTGGAAATAAGTACTAGATATTATTTTTAATTAGTAAGTTTTCCAGCTTTTTTTGATTAAAACCCACAATAATGGTTTCTTCCCCGTTACTCCGAATAACAGTAAGGGGGAGTCCTGCACCATTTAGATCATTGAATTCTTTCTTATATTCTGAACTTTTGATAATGTTGCGCTCTTCATATTGAAGTTGATTAGTCTCCATCCACTTTTTTTGGTTGATACAAAAAATACAGTTAAACATGGTATAAACTAAGATTTCATTTTCCATTTTTTCTTCTCCCTTCGTATATTTAGTAAAGAATAATAACTGCATAGTTTTACAACCTTTGTTAAAGTAGTTTTATTTTTTTATCATTTCGTAAAACCCCCAAAGCCAACTATCTCATCAAGGTCGTACATTTTTATCATTTTTACCAATTTAAGACGCAGCTCTTGTTCTAAGTCGTTTCTGTTCTGTAAACTCGTTTGTAGTAGAGTTTTTTTTATTTTGGGTGTGTAAAACTTTAATACCGTTTCAATTGCTTCATTATTTTTTTTTGAATCGATTGCTAATTGATACAAAATCTTGTCCATAAAAAATACTTACTTCCCTTCCAGTTGAATTACATAGATGTTCTTTCCAATTTTTCATTCATATACCTTCTAAGTTTTATCAATGCTTTATTACGTGACTTAGAAACAGCTTGCTGTGTCTTTTTTAAAAGAATGCCAACTTCAGAATCTGTAAAGTTTTTAATATAAACCAAATAAAGAATCCTCTTTTGGTTAGGAGTTATATTTTGAATCCCTTTATAGAGATTAGGATCAATTATATAATCTAAAATATTTTCTGATTCTATTTCGAAATCCTCGTTGTGCCTGACAAGGTCTTTTAAAGACACTTCCGAATCATCGTTTACAGGTTGATCTAGCGTTAATGGGAACCGATTATTTACTTTTTGGAATTTTTTATCTAAATTAATTCCGTGAAAGTAAAGTGTTGAAGATACATATGCGGTAAAACGAACATAAAAATAAAAAGCTTGAAACGCTTGATCTAACAGTTCTTGATTTTGTTGAGTTGGATGACAAATGGACTGTTTAAATAAACGATAATTATCTTTTTTTGATAAAAAACCTTTGATTACTGGATTGTTCAAAAAATCTTCATTTGTTTTGATAAAACTAACAAATTCACAACAACAATCTTCTTCATTTTCCATACTCAATACCCCCATTAAGGAACGTATGTTCCCTTTATATACAAAAAATTTTACAGTAATATCTAGGATAATTCAGTAATAATTGCTGAATTATTCTTATTTAGGAATTTGACTCACAAAACTCTTTGATTTCATTTGAAGTTTTAGTAGCAGTTTTGACTAATTCACCTAAGAATTCCTTTTCCTCTTCGGTTACGGCATAAACTAAACACTTGCTATAAAAGGCTTGAGTACGCCTTGCTTCACAAAAACATTGTAGTAACTTCATAGATACCAACTAAATCACCTCCATTTAAACATTTATCTATTTATTAAAAGGAAGAATTTAACTAAGAAATTACAACCTTTTGTTCGAAGTTTTTTACATATGTATTTAACAATGGGCTAGTAGCGAAAAATGAATGTAGTGATCTGTTTGTATTAAGCACTTATCTCTTTGTAAAACAACTTGAAAATCGGTTGTTAAGTTTACCCCACTGTCTTACTGTCCCAAAGATTATTATTTAATAAAGGGGTGGAAAGATTGATAAAAATCCTTGAATTATTCGGTGGTATTGGCGCTCCTAAAAACGCCTTAATCAATCTCGGTGTAGAACATAAGGCTATTGATTATGTGGAGATAAAAGAGAGTGCGGTGAGAGACTATAATGCCCTCTATGATAATCGTTACAAGCAACAATCAGTTGTAGGATGGGATTTGAAGCCTGACACTCTCATACATGGTAGTCCATGCCAAGACTATTCAAGAGCTGCTAAACGATTAGGTGGAAAAGATGAAGATAAAACGCGATCTTCACTTATGTGGGAGACATTACACATTATTGAAAATATGGGGGCATGGAAACCTAAAGTGGTTGTATGGGAAAATGTTAAAGGTGTACTGGATAGAGACATGCTCAGGTGGGGTATGGAAAAAACAATAATGAACTAACAGGTGCGATTCTTCATTAAGAAGGATCGCTTTTCTTATGCAACTATCGGGGCAGTTTAGTTGAGCTAACACATATTTTGTTATGATGGGGAAAGGCTACCTTTAAAAGTAAGAAGGTAGCTAAAAGTATGAAACATTTATCAATTTTTATTTTTGTCATCTTATTGGCATACAGAACATCATAATCCTCAAGAGGATCCTGTTACTTTAACATTTGATGTAAAGATAGATGGAGTTACTGTAACTGAAATTTAAGGGTAATATTCAAATTTCCCTTAAAAGTAATTTAACTAAAGGAGAGCTTGGATTGAAAGAGCAACGTCTTTTTAGGAGCTGCTCTTTTAATAATTAAAAGTACTTCTGGTAAAAGTCTTTTCTATGCTTACCACTTAACTGAGCATAAATGCGAGTCGTTTCATTCTTTTCATGACCAATTAAACTTTGTATAAACTTCTCATTCTTTATCTCATATCCGCCATAAAGCGTATAAGCGATCCCAGTACCTCATAAACATCAATTCTCATAGTTTCTTTAAATCATCATTTAATTTCCGTGCTTGATTTTTGAAGTAAAGATAAAATGCAACCCAAAAGATCGTATAGACGACAATGGAAATTAAGAGTGTTAACAAAATATTTATGATATTAAATGGGATCCATCCGATCGTAAGTGCCAAGATGAGGTATAGGATCGTGACGGTTAAAAAATGAAGAATGGTCTGCTGGGAAAGTTTCAATTTCCTGTTTTCAAAGTACAAAGGACTGACTGTAAAAAACCAGCCGCAGAGAACAGAACCTATGGAGTTTTTCAAAAATAATGGTCCATCTATCATTTCGAAGCCGCCGAAAAGGATATTCAAATTGGTGATTAAAACCGCAATAAAGCCTCCGAAGAAAATACCGATGAAACTACGGATAATAAATGTTTTCATTCTACTTTCCTCCTATTCAATTTTAGAGCTTCTTTAATCGCAGGGACATAGGTACGAGTCACATATTCTTTCTTTCCTGATTTGAAGTAAACGCAGAGTGTACCATTGAATGATGCTTCAAAACGGCTCAATTGATTCAAATTGGCGATAACCGATTTAGACAGGCGGATAAATTTTTTAGAGGGGAGCATGGCCTCGAGCTCATATAATTTCTCTTTTAAAATAAAAGAATCTATTTCCGTTACGGCGATAATATGATCGTTTTCAGTATGAAAATAGTGGATGTCATCCGGTTTGAGAATATGTTGCATTTCTCCCTTTTTTCCAATCAGGAATTGTTGCTCCCTTCCATAGATGAAGTCAATTAGTTCCTGTATATTTTCCTCCAACTCTGGCCCTTCGATGGTAACTCTCGTTTCTTTAAGTGCTTTGTCAATATTAAGGAAAAGTTTCAAATTTTAAACACCTCTTTTCACCTAAAAGTATTGTATGATGAAATTCCTTTCGAGTCTGCATAATTCCAGTAAGTGGAAGAAAAATGCAGGGTAACTTGTGGAAAATAGTTGGTGACTTACATAAAAGGAATCCCATGCTCCGTTTAACGAAAACAACAATTTGTTGAGGTAGTTATAAAGAAAGCCATAAAACCTTCAACTGTGAGATTGGAATGGTTAAGTATTTTTTGAAAAGTATTATTTGAAAAGTATTATTCATTACTTTGTGAAGTATTGCACTTAAAGTAACGGGTGCTTTAGCTGAAGATCGGAGCTGTCTTTAAGGCAGCTTTTTCTTTATGCAACTATCGGGGCAGGTTTCTTCAATAAGCAGAAATGGATTTTGTTAATTTTGGAAAATTTCATTTTTAAAAATGGAACTTATGATCGTTTCAAACGTATTAAATAATTGGACAGTTTAGTTCAATCTTAATAGGGGTGTTCTGAAAATGACTATATTTAAAAATAAGCATTTTACAGGAGTTTTATGGATTTTATTTATCGCTTTTTTTGGAGTCGCTTATTTAACGATTGAATCTAGTTATTTCAATACTAAAGAAATAAATTTAGCTAGTACTCGCTGCTATGAAATTGGTGGGGAAGTCATATTAGAAATACATAATAATCTCACAAATGATTATTCTTTTGAGTGTAAAAAATAAAAGGCATTGTGTTTGAGGAATTAACGTTAATTGAGTTCCTTATTTCTTATTAAAGTAACGGGTGCTTTAGCTGAAGATCAGAGCTGTCTTTAAGGCAGCTTTTTCGTGCGCCCGGCATGGGTGC
Organism: Peribacillus sp. FSL K6-1552; assembly: GCF_038005205.1. NCBI lineage: Bacteria > Bacillati > Bacillota > Bacilli > Caryophanales > Bacillaceae > Peribacillus > Peribacillus sp. FSL K6-1552. The sequence continues at coordinate 52,452 of NZ_JBBOST010000002.1, read as the reverse complement.
AATCTATAGGGTGTGAGTCCCGAACCATGAAGGCAGTAGTAATGGTTAGCTTAATGCAAGGGTGTCCATGGTGACGTGGAATCTGAAGGAAGCAAGCGGCAAACCTCCGGTCTGAGGAACACGAACTTCATATAAGGCTAGGTATCATTGGATGAGTTTGCGAAACAAAACAAAGTCCTTACTGCCGAAGGTGGTACAGAGTAAATGAAGCAGATAGATGGAGGGAAAGATTGCACTCTTACCCGGGGAGGTCTGATGACAGCCAAGTACACTTGGTAACCTGTCCAGTGATGGACAGCTGAATCATCAGAAGTCAGCAGAGGTCATAGTACTTGTCTACTCGAGAAGATAAGGAAGGACCGAACAGATTAAGGAGGATGAATACTAGGCGTTCGTTATCTGCGAAGAAGCAAACAATTCCTAACGGAACTTATTTGAAGGAAGAAGTGGTGAATACACGGGGAACTTCAAAAGGGCGGAGCAGATAAAGGCACAAATAGACCATCTCGTCCACGCAGGGAAAGGATATCAACGATGTTAATGGAACAGATACTAGAGAGGGAAAACTTAATACAGGCATTGAAGCGTGTAGAAAGAAATAAGGGAAGCCATGGTGTAGATGGAATGCCGGTTCAAAACCTGAGACCGCACCTCGCAACCGAATGGTACAACATGAAAACTGCCCTTTTACAGGGTACCTATCAACCGCAGCCCGTCCGTCGTATCGAAATCCCGAAACCAAACGGCGGAGTTCGGCTATTGGGTATTCCAACCGTTCTAGACCGTTTCATTCAACAAGCCATTGCCCAAATATTGACTAAGATATATGACTCAACCTTTTCGGAGAATAGCTATGGATTTCGCCCTAACAAACAAGGGCACCAGGCGGTTCGAAAGGCAAAGTCCTATATAACCGAAGGTTATACATGGGTAGTGGATATGGACTTGGAGAAGTTCTTCGATAAAGTGAATCATGACAAGCTCATGGGAATGTTAGAGCGGAAAATTGAAGATAAACGAGTTCTCAAACTGATTCGTAAATTCCTTCAAGCAGGCATTATGATAGGCGGACTTTTTCATAAAAGTGAGGAGGGAACTCCGCAAGGAGGTCCGTTAAGTCCTTTATTATCTAATATCATGTTAGACGATTTAGATAAAGAACTAGAGAAACGCAATCTTCGATTCGTAAGGTATGCGGATGACAGTACTATCTTTGTGAAGACACGAAAAGCCGCCAAACGTGCAATGGGAAATATCTCAAGCTTCATTGAAAATAAACTGAAGCTAAAGGTCAACTACGAGAAGTCGAAGTATGATCGCCCTTGGAACAGAACGTTTCTCGGTTTTAGTTTCACGAAGTCAAAGAAGAACCCGAAGGTTCTACTGGCTAAACAAACGGTGAAGAGAGTAAAGAAACGAATCAGGGAAATGACCTCGAGAAAATTACCGATACCCATGAAACTCCGAATAAATAAGTTAAAGCAATACCTTAGAGGTTGGATGGGGTATTTCGCCCTCATTGATACTCCGAACGTATTGAAGAATTTAGATTCATGGATTCGAAGAAGACTCAGGATGTGCCTATGGAAGCAATGGAAATTGCCAAGAACGAGGGTGAAGAAACTCAAAGGATTAGGCGTCCCATTTGGAAAAGCATATGAATGGGGAAATAGCAGAAAGGGTTATTGGCGCATAGCGCATAGTCCTATTCTAGACAAAACCCTTAATAATGTTTATTGGCTCCATCATGGGTTAGTAAATCTATATGAACGATATACAAAACTACGTCAGACTTAAACTGAACCGCCGTATACCGAACGGTATGTACGGTGGTGTGAGAGGTCGGAGGCTAGGCGCCTCCTCCTACTCGATTTATGCAACTATCGGGGCAGGATAGTTCCATAAGGAATACTGTTAAGTGACATTAAAGTCGTTTAAAAACGTCAGTCCTGTTATTCCATTAAAGGGCCGGATTGTGGAGGATTGGGAAATTTTGATTCTACAAATAATTGGGGGATTGGAAGAAGGAAAGCTATGTATAATTAGTGATGTAAGTTTATGCTTTTTATGTAATAATTATTTTGTAGAAATGTAAAGTTACAATTCATACATAGTGAAGGTGGGGATCATAATGGCAACGGGAACGCATACTGTAGTAGTTCCAGTAGATGTACAAGCAGTTTGGGATTATGTCAGTGATCTCGAAAAATGGGCAACGACAGTACCAGCCTATAAAGAACATGAAATCATAAATGACAAGCAATCTATTTGGACATTTGAAGGTAGTGTGAAAGGTATTAAAAAAACAATACAAGCGCAGGTAGATATTACCGAATGGAATGAACCTTCAAATATTAAGTTTGAACTAAAAGGTTTATCAGATAATTTTACAGGAAGCGGTCACTTTACTGCAGAAGATGTTAATGGTAAAACAATAATGACTTGTACGGTGGAAATCCATGCAGGCGGATTATCTGGTGCGGTGTTAACACCAATTATTAAATGGGCTGTTCCAAAAGTAGCATCTCGTTTAACAGAATCTATCGCACGTAAAATTGCAGTATTCTCATAGTTTTCAAAGATTGAAAGCCAATTCATTTTGGAGATACCTTCTCTGAAGTATAGATGGTAACATTCTGAAGTGACCAATATAATGATATCGAGCTCTACTAGAAATTTTATAATTAGCGGAAAGGGGGCTGTCCAAAAAGGATGGCCTCTTTTTTTCAATATTCCAGAATCGCTTTTCTTAATGAACTAACGGGTGCGTTAGTTTTATAAGGGTTCACTAAAAATAATCAAACTATTTTACAAAAACTGCAAACAAAATTAATAGAAAAGAATCCATTTTGATCAATCTTATTTCAAAGCTACAGTTGATTCTTTGCTTTAGCACAATAAGAGAAATAAAAAAAGTCAATTCCTAACGTACAGGAAAGGGCTTTTTTTGCTGGGATTTTCTTAGCTTGCAAAATTCCGTGGCTCATGCTTGCCCATACATAAGATAAAGGCTATCTATGCTATTGCTCCACCCTATGAAGTTCAAGGTGCTCAAGATAAAATAGGTCAACGAATATTCAAAGAGGCATGAATATATCTAATATCTGTCCTGACATAGAAGGTATTGAAATTTTTTAAGAGAACACTATGTGATGGGGATTTTTGGTTATTTCAATTTTTATCCTCAGTTCATATTTGGAAAGGGCAGGAGGACACAAAATTGAAAAAGTTCTTATTATCATTATTAGTTGGAGTAATAATAGGAGGAATTATTTGTTACGTTTTTATGGATTATGAAACTTCGAACTATATAATTCAAAATTATAAAGGCCAGGATGAGAAAGAAGTTAGAGAATGGGACTTTGCTTATATCACACAAGCTGGTTTCATAATTTTGATAACAACTCTATTGATTTATTTTTCTTGGGACGCTTTAAAAAAACGAGTGGATAAAGATAGTAAAATGTAATACGTTTTGATGATGAATTAGTTATTCGATCTTTCTAGATTTGGACGTAATAAAGAAGAGATTAGAAAGAACAAAAAAAGAATAGCGATTGCCTGTCCACTTATTTTCAAATTTTAGGTATTATTAGTCTCGTATCTGGACTTTTAATTGCAGGAGGTTTTGAGGGGAAATAATGGAGTTGAAGAAATTTCTTACAATTAGTTAGACGGTAAATCCGTCTTTTTTTATGTCATAGTTAGTGTCAACTCTACAATAAGTCTTAATCAACTATCGGGGCAGTTTAGTTGAATAAGCTTATGGTATATTTTAGGTTATATTTATGTAAGGTGGTTATTATGATGGGTGAATTCTTTTCGAGTTTCCTTTTAATTACTGGATGGTTAGTTTTGGGATTGGGTTTGTATTTTTTCTTTAGTGGTTTTGGTAGTCCTTCAGCACTTTTTTCGCGTGGCTGTATAGTAGGTATTGGAGGATTAATGTTATTTATTTCGAAAAAACTTGATTCTAAAACAGCAAAGGAAAGCCCTAAAAAAATAAAGCTGGTTAAAGATATAAAGTGATGATGAGCTATGACAACGCATTAATAAAAATGTTTGTGAAAAAACGTACTTAAAGTAATGGGTAGCTTTAATTAAGGAAAGACCGTCACATTTTCTAGAATATTTTTCAACATCTAATATGTAAAAGAAATCACTTTTCTTATTAAACTAAAGGGTGCGTTAGCTGAAGATCGGAGCTGTCTTTAAGGCAGCTTTTTCTTTTATCGAGGCAGGTTTGTAAAGAATGCAGGTACAAAGATTTTTCTGAAACTGAAAAAATTAAAATCTTGAGGGAGAGTAAAATGAAAGATATTCATGATGAAAGCACATGGCCCGTTTGGGCTAATGAGACAATAGACATTGTCGAACCAAATCCCAAGTGGGTAGAAAAAGGTAATCAGGAAAAAGCACTTCTTCTTAATCTTCTTTCAACTTTCGGCATAACGGAAATTCAACATTATGGAAGTACATCTATTCCAAATTTACCAGCTAAACCAATCATTGATTTAATGGCTAAAATTGATTCATTTCAAAAAATAAAAGAAATATCTTCATTGTTAGCTAATCACGACTGGAATTATATACCACCTAACATAGACAATCGACCTTGGCAAAGATTTTTTGTGAAAGTAATAAACGACAAACGAGTAGTACATTTACATATTTTACTTGAGGGAGAAGAACGGTGGGATAATCAGCTACTTTTTCGTGATTTATTACTGACTAATCAGCAGTTTATTGATGAATACGCTATTCTTAAAAGAAATTTAGCAAAAAAATATAGCAATGATCGTGAAGCGTACACTAAAGCAAAAACAGAATTTATCAATAATGTTCTTAAATCTTAGTTGCGAACTAATATAAGTTTGTGAAGAAATGTACTTAAACTAAAGGGTGCGTTAGTTCATTAACAGGGGTTGCTGCGGCAGCCTTTTTCTTATGGCACTAACGGGGCAGGTTAGTGAAATAAAAATATTAAAACAATTAATATAGAATCAATACTTATTGGTAGGTGAAAACAGTGTATTTTAAGGCATTTTTAAAAAAGAAAAAAATAGATTTAATTATTTTTGCATTCGTTATGATTTTAGGATGGATTTCAAGTTATATACTTATTAATGGACCCGCATCCTGGGGAGGTCCTGTTGGTGTAATAATCGCATATTTAATAAGGTTCTTTTGGGAATATAGGAAATTTAAAAGAGATACTAAAGAATCAAATAAATTTTTACATAATAGACGGAGTTTTTAATAATATTAAGAACTTCGTTTCTTGTTTTACCAACTTTTTAATTGTAAATACACTTAAACAAACGGGTGCGTTAGCTGAAGATCGGAGCTGTCTTAAGGCAGCTTTTTCGTGCGCCCGGCATGGGTGCAATCTATAGGGTGTGAGTCCCGAACCATGAAGGCAGTAGTAATGGTTAGCTTAATGCAAGGGTGTCCATGGTGACGTGGAATCTGAAGGAAGCAAGCGGCAAACCTCCGGTCTGAGGAACACGAACTTCATATAAGGCTAGGTATCATTGGATGAGTTTGCGAAACAAAACAAAGTCCTTACTGCCGAAGGTGGTACAGAGTAAATGAAGCAGATAGATGGAGGGAAAGATTGCACTCTTACCCGGGGAGGTCTGATGACAGCCAAGTACACTTGGTAACCTGTCCAGTGATGGACAGCTGAATCATCAGAAGTCAGCAGAGGTCATAGTACTTGTCTACTCGAGAAGATAAGGAAGGACCGAACAGATTAAGGAGGATGAATACTAGGCGTTCGTTATCTGCGAAGAAGCAAACAATTCCTAACGGAACTTATTTGAAGGAAGAAGTGGTGAATACACGGGGAACTTCAAAAGGGCGGAGCAGATAAAGGCACAAATAGACCATCTCGTCCACGCAGGGAAAGGATATCAACGATGTTAATGGAACAGATACTAGAGAGGGAAAACTTAATACAGGCATTGAAGCGTGTAGAAAGAAATAAGGGAAGCCATGGTGTAGATGGAATGCCGGTTCAAAACCTGAGACCGCACCTCGCAACCGAATGGTACAACATGAAAACTGCCCTTTTACAGGGTACCTATCAACCGCAGCCCGTCCGTCGTATCGAAATCCCGAAACCAAACGGCGGAGTTCGGCTATTGGGTATTCCAACCGTTCTAGACCGTTTCATTCAACAAGCCATTGCCCAAATATTGACCAAGATATATGACTCAACCTTTTCGGAGAATAGGGTTTCGCCCTAACAAACAAGGGCACCAGGCGGTTCGAAAGGCAAAGTCCTATATAACCGAAGGTTATACATGGATAGTGGATATGGACTTGGAGAAGTTCTTCGATAAAGTGAATCATGACAAGCTCATGGGAATGTTAGAGCGGAAAATTGAAGATAAACGAGTTCTCAAACTGATTCGTAAATTCCTTCAAGCAGGCATTATGATAGGCGGACTTTTTCATAAAAGTGAGGAGGGAACTCCGCAAGGAGGTCCGTTAAGTCCTTTATTATCTAATATCATGTTAGACGATTTAGATAAAGAACTAGAGAAACGCAATCTTCGATTCGTAAGGTATGCGGATGACAGTACTATCTTTGTGAAGACACGAAAAGCCGCCAAACGTGCAATGGGAAATATCTCAAGCTTCATTGAAAATAAACTGAAGCTAAAGGTCAACTACGAGAAGTCGAAGTATGATCGCCCTTGGAACAGAACGTTTCTCGGTTTTAGTTTCACGAAGTCAAAGAAGAACCCGAAGGTTCTACTGGCTAAACAAACGGTGAAGAGAGTAAAGAAACGAATCAGGGAAATGACCTCGAGAAAATTACCGATACCCATGAAACTCCGAATAAATAAGTTAAAGCAATACCTTAGAGGTTGGATGGGGTATTTCGCCCTCATTGATACTCCGAACGTATTGAAGAATTTAGATTCATGGATTCGAAGAAGACTCAGGATGTGCCTATGGAAGCAATGGAAATTGCCAAGAACGAGGGTGAAGAAACTCAAAGGATTAGGCGTCCCATTTGGAAAAGCATATGAATGGGGAAATAGCAGAAAGGGTTATTGGCGCATAGCGCATAGTCCTATTCTAGACAAAATCCTTAATAATGTTTATTGGCTCCACCAAGGGTTAGTAAATCTATATGAACGATATACAAAACTACGTCAGACTTAAACTGAACCGCCGTATACCGAACGGTACGTACGGTGGTGTGAGAGGTCGGAGGCTAGGCGCCTCCTCCTACTCGATTTTATGCAACTAACGGGGCAGGTTAGTTGCATAAAGGGAAAAAAGAATGCAATAGTTTTCCTTTTACTTAAAAGCTGTAAGTTATTATAACTAAGCATTTATATTACATAAATAATGACAAGACTGTAGGCTATTTTTCATACAATATATTTGGGGTGAAAAAATGGCAAGAGCAAGTTACCGAAGTTCAGACGTTGACTTAATGGCAAGGATGATGAGAGCAGAAGCCGAAGGTGAAGGACAACTAGGAATGTTATATGTTGGAAATGTAATTGTGAATCGTCTTGTAGCTAATTGTTTAGACTTTAAAGGTTTAAGAACAATTCCACAAGTCATTTATCATGTACAAGGAGGAAATTATTCTTTTGAAGCTGTTCAAAAAGGGAATGTATTTTATCAAAGAGCGAGAGGTATTGAAAGAAGATTAGCAGAACAGAATTTGAAGCACTGGAGACAGCATCCGGCTAGATATGCTCTTTGGTATTTTAATCCATATGCTCCATGCCCTCCAACATGGTATGATCAACCTCATACTGGTCAATTTAAAGACCATTGTTTTTATGAACCAAAACCTGGAACATGTGATAGTGTTTATAGAGGTTAAGCTTACTCTTTGAGTAAGCTTTTTTACATATTTAAAATATTTATACAATATAAAACTTTTAGTAATAGATTTTATCTAAAAAAGTAAGATTGTGAATTATTGTACTTAAGCTAACGGGTGCGTTAGCTGAAGAACGGAGCTGTCTTTAAGGCAGCTTTTTCTTATGGAACTAAAGGGGCAGGATAGTTCCATAAGGAATACTGTTAAGTGACATTAAATTTAAAACATATGTTATTCCATTAAAGGGCCAGATTGTTTAGTAGTTTTAGGGAGGTGTTAAAAGATGGAATGGTTTACTTTTTTTGTTTTTCCAGCATTCACTTTAGGTGGAATAGCTTTAGGGCTCGCCCTTCACTCAATCAAAAAAATAAAGAACATGGAAAGGAGAGTTGAGGAATTAGAAAATAAAAATAAATAAATCTATGACTTTTGTCAATAAAGTGTCCCAGCTAAACTTTAAGTGGATTTTTACAATGATTATTCCATAAAAGTGCGCGATTCTTTAATAAGAATCGCTTTTCTTAATGAACAAACGGGTGCGTTAGTTCTATAAGGATCACTAAAAATAATCAAACTATTTAATAAAAACTGTATACTAAATCACGAGTTTTGGAACAAATAATAACTTATTTATAATATCGTGCTTAATCGATAAAAATCAAATAAACGCCAATCCCTTATAGATATGGGATTGGCGTTTTGGCGTACTTCTTAAAGTTACAAATATGTTAAGTTCATTTTATAAACAACATTTTAAGAAATGTTTTTCAATTCCTCTGTTAATCGTAGGAATTCTTCTTTGTTTTTATCCTGTAATGACTGGTCAATCTCTTTTCGGATTTGCTCTTTTCGGAAGTTAAGAAGGGCTTTGTTTATCACCATTTCAGCAAATTCAGAATCCTTGACGTTTATTTCAGGTTGTGGTGGTGTATTAGCCAAATTCTTTTCCATAGGAAACCAACTCCTTGACCTTTTTTCTATTATACCAAAAGTTTTCAGACTATTCAAATATTTCGCTAAGTAGTTCCAATAAAATTTGCTCAATGAAAATGAATCAGTGAAAAACATAAGTGAAAAAACAGGTGTAACAAGAATGACGAGTTTTGGAACAAAAAATTGCGTTTATGGAACCTTCTTTATAGAACTAAAGGGGCAGGATAGTTCATTAAGAAACGCAATAATATCTTGGTTTTATTGGTGATAATGAACGAGCAGAATTAAATTCTAACCAAGGCAATATTCTATGGTAAAATAAGGTTTGTTTGAGCTGGAAGGAAGGGTCGATGGAGTGTATTTAATTAATGGTAGTTTGCTTATTGGAATTGGAGTTATATGTTATTTGGCTGGAAGAGGTATTTTAATAGGGTTTAAATTAAAAAAACAAAAACAAGTATATTGGTTAAGGGAAGTTATTAATTTTCTTTTTGTTTTATACATACTTATGGTTGTTTCCGTTACACTGTTTCCATTAGCTTTATGGATTGATTTTAATATGCAAAATATTAAGTTTGGCTTAAATCTCACTCCATTTGTTGGAATTATAAACGATATTAAACAAATAGGTATTGCATATGATGGTGATACCGTGTTTATGATTAGACTAATTATTAGAAATGTGGGTGGGAATATATTATTATTGATGCCTTTGGGTGTATTATCACCGATAATATGGAATAAATTTAAGGATTTTAAAAATATTGTACTATTCGGATTTGTTATATCAATTAGTATAGAATCTATACAATTTATTGAACTAATAGCAGGTGGTTGGGGAAGAACAGTTGATATTGATGACGTAATTTGTAATGTATTAGGTGTTATTCTTGGATACTTCATTTATAAATTTACGTTTAAAATAGCCGATAAATTTCAGATCGAAATATTACAAAATTTAAACTCTGGGAATTCAAGAGTGTTTGATAACGATAAAGGAACTCAATTATAAATTTTATTGAACAAACAGGTGCGTTAGCTGAAGATCGGAGCTGCCTTAAAGGCAGCTCATTTTCTTATGCAACTATAGGGGCAGGTTAGTTGCATAATAGTTCCGTTAATTGGATTACTTTTTCATTTTATGGAATGGTAAAATCCTTATATAAAAACTAAAATATATTGGAGAATACTCTATGTTTGAACCTATCTCACAACTAACTAAAAGGCAAAAAGTCTTGCATTTGTTCTTCTTTTTTACTTTACTATCGGATTTAGTCATACGTTATTTTCATTTCCGTTCTTCCATCATAGAATTAATTATTGAAACTGCATTTGTAATATGTATATTAGGTTACTTGTTTGAAATAGCGATTTTGATAAAACAAGAGAAAAAATCAAGGCTTTAGATGAAACAGATGCTAAAAACATTGTAATGATAACCATGGCTTATTTGGAAATGGTAAAAGAAGAAAAAGGTGACTTTACGAGCGATAGATGTGTTGATACACTAATAAAGCTACTAAATAGCATCCCTGAACCAAATGTACTAAAAGAGATGTATAAGAATAGAAAAAACGATGATTAAACCAAAGTTCTTATTCAACTAACGGGTGCGTTAGCTGAAGATCGGAGCTGTCTTTAAGGCAGCTTTTTCTTATGAAACTATCGGGGCAGGTTAGTTGAAGATTGCTTTGACCTTTGTTCAACAATTGGGCCATTTAGTTGAAGATCTCATCAGATAAGTAATAATATTTAAAGGAATAATTCATTCTGATAAAGAATATTAAAAAACGTGATGATAAGGAGCGATTGTATGGCAAATCATGTAGAAAATCTATATAACTATCATGTATGGGCAAATCAACGGATTATTGATCATCTTAAGACACTTTCTCCTGAGAAATATCAAAAGGAAATGAAAAGTGTCTTTTCTTCTGTTTCAAAGGTTTTATCTCATCTCTATTTGGTGGAATATGGATGGCTTAATACCCTAGAGGGTCAGAGTATGAATGAAGCAATGCAATCTTCATTTCAAATTCAAGAAAAGATTGAGAAACTGCCCATTGAAGACTTAGAAACGGAATTTCACACTTTAACATCTCGGTTTAAATCCTTTTTGAACAGACAGGAAGATATGGAAAAGAGAATAATGTTGGATAATCCATGGGCAGGATTAAGAGAAACAAGTATATCTGAAATGGTCTTACACGTTGTGAATCATGGAACCTATCATAGAGGGAATATTTCAGCTATGTTACATCAGTTGGGTGATTCTTCAGTTATGACTGATTATGTTTTTTATTGGTATTCTTGAAATGTTATTCATTATAAATAGGCAAGAGAAGAGTAATCCATTTTTTCTTCAAAAAGGTGACGTTAATTGAGGATCGAGAGATGTTTACACAGATCTTTCTTTGAGCTAACGAATAACTTTAATCAAACAATTGTTGATCCAAAGTAATCTCACTCTTCTACGATATTTAACATTACCAGCAAGAGTAAGTTAATTGCCTCCACAATACCGGCTAATATGAGCTTCTTGTTTATTCAAGAAAAAGGCGCGATTCTTTAATAAGAATCGCTTTTCTTAATGAACTAACGGGGAGGATAGTTGAAGAGTGCTCTTTGACCTTTATTCAACAATTGGGCCAGTTTGTTGAAGAAGGATATTTTCTGTTTTTAGAGAATTAGAATTTAAGAATACAGGATATTGCAAAATAACAGGAACATAGGAGGTATGAGATATGAAGATCCTCAGAATAGATCATGTAGGTGTAATCGTAAATGATCTCTCTGCTGCTAAAGAGTTTTTTCTCGATTTTGGACTTGAAGTGCAAGGGGAATGGGAATTGGAAGGAGAGTTGATGGATCAGATGAGTGGGCTTAATGACGTTAAAGTAGCATGTGTAGGATTGGGGAAGCCAGACGGTCAGGCATGGATAGAGCTAATTAAATTTTATACGCCGTCAGATGAAAAAGATATTCAGCAACCTTTTGCAAATACCCTGGGTATCCGGCATATTGCATTTGCTGTTGAAGATATTGAAGCTGTTGTTGCCAAATTGAAAAAGAAAGGTACGGAAATCTTTAGTGAGATACAACACTATGAAGAAAGTTATAAGTTATGCTACTGTCGTGGACCAGAGGGAATTATTTTAGAGTTGGCTGAGCAAATCAAATAAATTAAGGGTAATTAATAGTTGTTGGGCCAATAATTGATGGATTTTGACATACCGCCAGTGAAATTTGTAATCACGTCGATAAAGTTGTTCCGCAAACGGGCGCTATTCTTTAATAAGAATCGCTTTTTTAATGAACTAACGGGTGCGTTAGCTGAAGATCAGAGCTGTCATTAAGGCAGCTTTTTCTTTATGCAACTGACGGGGCAGGTTAGTTTTCGAAAGGGATATGGTAATATTAGGTATAAATGAATTGGTGGTGAAGATAGATGGAACCTAAATGGCTTGAATGGTCGAAACAACTTCAATCCATTGCACAGGCAGGATTAACTTATTCGAAAGATGTATATGACTTGGAAAGATTTGAATTGATAAGAAATATAAGCGTTGAAATATTGTCGCAACAAACAGATATGAACAAGAAAGTAATAAAAGATCTGTTTGCCAATGAAACTGGTTATGCAACCCCTAAGGTAGATATTAGGGCGGTTGTCTTTAAAGATAATAAAATTTTAATGGTTAGAGAAAACACTGATGGTGATTGGTCGTTACCAGGAGGTTGGGGTGACATAGGATTAGCTCCAAGTGAAGTTGCAGTCAAAGAAGTAAAAGAAGAATCAGGGTTTGATGTGAAAGCAATCAAATTGTTAGGTGTACTAGATAAGAAGTGCCATCCACACCCTCCTTCTCTTTATCACGTTTATAAAATGTTTATCCAATGTGAAATAATTGGTGGACAACCAAAAGAAGGAATAGAAACGAGTGCAGTTGAGTTTTTTGCTGAAAATGAACTACCAACATTATCAATAGCTAGAAATACAGAATCACAAATTGAATTGGCTTTTAAGCATTTACATAATCCACAAGAACCTGTCTATTTTGATTGATTTTTGATTGCCACCCAGTTAATCAACTAACGGGTGCGTTAGCATTCCTGTAGATCGTTAAACATCAGGTTTGAAAAAAATAGAGCCCCTCAGTAAGATACGAGTATAGAGTCCAATCTAACTCAAAGTCTTAAGGAGGAAGCCCTACTATGAATTTTAAAATGCAAAACAAACAAAATCAACTAATTGAAAGAATTACGGATCAACATCTAGTTGTTGGTGTGGATATCGCCCAACACGTACACGTGGCCCGTGCTGTAAACTATCGGGGCATTGTGATCGGGAAACCTTTGTCTTTTGAAAATAACGAAGAGGGTTTTACTAGATTACTAAACTGGATCAAGGAACTAAAACACATGAAAAACCTAGACACCACGATAGTCGGAATGGAACCTACCGGTCATTATTGGATGAACCTTTCAAAGTGGCTAGTCAAACAAAACATTGATGTCGTTACGGTCAATCCTCACCATGTCAAAAGAAACAAAGAAAATCGTGATAATACGCAATCCAAAAGTGATAAAAAAGATGCCCTTGTCATCGCTGATATGGTGAAGAATGGCTATTATGCCTTCGTTCGTTCCACTTCAGAATCATTTGAAAAACTTCGTGTCCTTATGGCTAACCGAGATGTGATCGTTAAGCGTCTTGTTAGCTCCATCAACCAAATTAATCGCTGGGTGGATGTTGTCTTTCCCGAGCTCCGGCAAGTGTTTAAAGACGTATCATGTAAAGGGGCAATCGCAACCCTACGCCTCTTTCCTACCCCAGCTGAATTAAGTTCCTTACAGCCTCAAGATATCGTAACCGGGTGGAAATCATGTATGAAGCGACATTCCGGGCATAAAAAAGCCCGTTCCCTGCTTACATTGGCCAAGCGTTCAATTGGTACGAAACAAGCCCTTGATGCATATAAACTTCACTTGGAACAGTTATTAGAGGAATATGATCTCGCTTCATCCCAACTCGAAAGAGTGACGCAAGAAGTCACAAACGTCTTGGAACAGATTCCATTCGTTAAGCAAATACTTGCCATTAAAGGAATCAGCGGAATTTCACTGGCGGGCATCTTAGGAGAAGCTGGAGATCTGAGTGGGTTCGCTCACGGGAATGCGCTCCTTCGTCATGCAGGATTGCATCTCGCTGAGGCAAGCTCTGGGAAGTGGAAAGGCCAAATTGTTCTTTCCAAACGTGGAAGATCACGCCTGCGGCGTTACCTCTTCCTTGCGACCATGAGTCTGGTGATGAATAACCCTGAGTTTAAAGCCCTACACTCGAACAATGTTAAGGTGAAGAAGATTAAGAAAATGAAATCCATCATGAAACTATGTGGAAAACTCGCCCGTGTCCTAGTAGGGATTGCTCGTAATGGCTCTGCCTATAAACCGGAAATGATCTTCCCTCTTGAACAACTAGCAGCGTAAATTTACATTCACATTGTTATTTAACGAAAGTTGGCTTATTCGTAGGATTTCAAAGAAAGCACGAAGTACTGGATGTAATGAACAAAAGGGCAATGACCCGTTCCGTTAGCAAAACCAGCCTCCACCCCTTGGATAGGCATGACGAAGGAATGAAAGGGCATATGATTATGACCCGTTGAGACATGGGAGGGAAAGCCTCCAGGGGCAGCGTGGAAAATGCGTGCAGCATATGTAATAATATGGGATTCTCAATAGATCCCCTATTTCAATCTGCCCTCATCTTATCAAAACGTTCCTATCTCTTTCGTTCATCTAAAGCAACCTATACCATGTGGTTTGAAATCCTGCGAATAAGCGAGTATTCGTGAGCATTATCTATTAAACTGAGGGAGTTCATTAAGAAGAAGTAAAAAAAGTCGATTCCTTAACGTAGAGGAGATCGACTTTTCAGGTTGGAATTCTCTTAGCATATAAAACTTCCGAAATGGGCGGTTATAGTATTGTTGCTACCGTTCGTAAAAGTAGACTTTTACGAACGGTTCTTTTTTGTGCAAAATCATCTTGTTTTAACGTTCATTAAAGTTAGAAATCATTTTACGAACGTTCGTATATTTACATACACTTTTACGAACGTTTTTGGTAGAATAAGAGAAAAGTAGAGGAGGGAGAAAAAAATGGATATTCGAAAATTTGGATACATTCGAGTCAGCAGCAAAGATCAAAATGAAGGGCGACAATTTCAGGCAATGAAAGAAAAGGGGCTTGATGAACGAGATATCTTTATGGATAAACAGAGTGGGAAAAATTTTGAACGAGAACAATATCAACTATTAAAACGGATGATCCGAAAAGGGGATGTCCTATATATTCATTCACTCGATCGTTTTGGACGAAACAAAGAAGAAATTCTAAAAGAATGGAATGACATCACGAAAAATATCCAGGCAGATATCGTTGTGATGGATATGCCTTTGTTGGATACAACTCAATTTAAGGATAGTTTAGGGACTTTCATTGCAGATCTAGTTTTACAGATCCTTTCTTGGATGGCAGAAGAGGAACGGGACCGTATTCGAAAACGGCAGCGTGAAGGAATTGATGTGGCTTTGCAAAACGGTGTGCCCTTCGGCCGACCGAAATCACAAGTAACGGAAGAGTTTAAAGAAGTCTATGATTTTTGGAAAGCAGGAGAGATGACAGCCGTTAAAGCCATGGCGGAATTAGGCGTTAAAAAGACGACTTTTTATAAGTTGGTTAAGGAATATGAGAGTGACCTTCAAATTATCAATATATAATAGAAGAAACTCGTTAAAGGCGGTTCTGATGCAAATATGATTTGATAGAAAAAAAGGACTCTTATCCACCGTAATGACGCGAGGTTTAGAAACATGTAAAGACCGCAAAGCTTTCTTGAAGAAGTGCTTTGCAGTCTATTTGTCTCTTGTTTTACTGAAATAAAAATCAATCGTGTTTCCTTCGGAATCCACTGCACGTATAGATACAACCATTGACCTTTTACTTTGATATAGGTTTCATCGACTCTCCAGGAGTCATTTGTTGGCTTAAGATGACGTCGTACTCATACTCTTTCATTTAATTCCGGTCCATATTGATGAACCCCAACGCATAATCGGTGTATGAGCCATCGATAAGCCACGTTCTTCCATCATCTCCACTAAATTACGAAAGCTCAAGTTGTACCTCATACCATTTCACTGTTAATAAAATCATGTCAGACTGATAATGTTTCCATTTGAATAAATATTTTTCCCCATACTGATCACGTACCTTTTTTGAGTAATAGTATCAGTATGTTCATGATTTAGAGATTAATTGCAATTATCTTGGAGTTTTTACACAAGAAACCAATTTCCGGCGTTTTCATGCACTTAAAACAAAATTAACAAAATATTTTTAATTTTTAATTTTATAATTGACGCAACTATATTAAAACGTTATCATTATTTTACCGATTAGTTTGTTCAATAAACAAACTAATATTCAAAAGTGATTCTTTCGCTTTCATTTTTTTACATTAACATATGAATTACTACAGATTTATTATCTACTTACATTTTTTAAGTCAATAATGTAAGCGTTTAAAGTTTTTTAATTGTAATTATCAGAATCGTATTGTAAGCGTTTTTATTATTAAAATCTTTGCAACCAGAATAGAAGAGAAAGCAGGGAATATCCATGTCTAGAAAAGATAGAAAAGTTACATTACGTACTAGTATCGGTTTTGGATTAACAGACATAATGGGTGGTGGGGCTTTTACCATTATTGGAGCTTGGCTACTATTTTTCTTTACAACGTTTGCTGGTTTATCACCGGTACAGGCCGCTTCTATCATTGCCATTGCTCGCATTGTCGATGCGGTTATCGCTTTGTTTGTTGGAAGTTTATCAGATAATTTCTTTAAGTATAAGTTAGGTAGAATGTTCGGTAGACGTCGCTTTTTCCTATTAATCGGTTCACCTTTAATGCTTACTTATGTTTTATTATGGGTATCAGGAATGAACTACTGGTACTATCTTTTCACTTATTTACTATTCGAAATAATTGCAGCGATGGTATTAATCCCTTGGGAAACACTACCTTCTGAAATGACAAAAGATTTTAAAGAAAGAACTAAAATGTCAACATCAAGAATGTTTCTTTCTGGTACAGGTACATTTTTAGCTACTTTTGTTCCAGGGCAATTAATTGCTTATTTTGGAGATAACAATGCCAACGCTTACTTAATTAACGGTGCCTTCTTTGCTATACTATTTGCAATCTGTATATTTATTTCGTATAAATCATCATGGGAAAATAAGCTTTCACCTGAGGAAGAAAAAGCAATACTCGAAAAAGCAAATGAGACTAAAGGATTTGGTGAAACATTAAAAGCCATTGGTTCTGTGCTTAAGGAATTTGCTACAACTTTTAAAATCAAGAGTTTCCGAAAACATTTAGGAATTTATCTTTTCTCATTTACTGGGAAAGATGTATTTAATACAGTATTCATATATTTCTGTATATTTGCATTAGGTACATCTTCTACACTTGGTGCTAATTTACTTTCATTAAGCATCATTGGTATACCGGTGACAATCTTAGCAGGATTTTTGATTGTTAAAGTTGGACCTGCAAATTTATTTAAAATAGCTTATTCTATAATGATCTTATGTTTAATTGGATTTTATGTTATTTATTTAACTCAACCAAGTTCAATGATCGTTTTGTTATTTATAATTGCTGGGATTTATCAAGTTGGTAGAAGTATATTGGAATTCACTCCGTGGAATGTTTTCCCATTTATTCCGGATATCGATGAAATCGTAACAAGACAAAGACGTGAAGGTCTCTTTGCTGCAGTTATGACATTTGCTAGAAAATCTTCTGTAGCAATTGCTACTATGGCTGTTGGTCTTCTATTAGAATTTGGTGGTTTTGTCGAAGGATCAGCAACACAAACACCTGAAGCAATTCATACTATCGTATATACGTTAGTGATTGGGACTTCACTGTTGCTAGTAATTTCAATGTGCATAGCTTTCACTTTCAAATTAAATAAAAAAACACATGAAATCTTAGTAGATGAAATTGATCGTTTAAAAAATAATGGTTCTAAAGCAGACGTTAATCCAAAAACGAAAGAAGTTGTTGAAAGTCTGACTGGTTATGCTTATGAAAATGTATGGCCTGAGGATCCAATCGAAAAGGAGAACGCTTCTTAACTTGTTAACTATTAAAAATCGAGTAGGAGGGGGCGACTAACCCCCTCCTACTCGATTTTATGTTAGGATTAATAATATTTCGAACAGCCAATCAAGAGGGATTTTCTTAAAGGCCTTGGTTTTCCTCAAATCTCGTTTGTACCTAAATTAATGTATTTCCTTGATGTGAGATAATCGAATGGAGAAAATATTTTGATTTTTATCCGTTAAGGACAGGGTTTGTTCATAAAGGTTCAGTTTATACATATGGCCCTTGCAAGTTTCTAAAAACCCATCTTTAAAATAAGTGATTGTCATTATGCCATTTTTTTTCAATGATTTTAATATCATTTGATCATCTCCTTCCTGTCTGGTTTATAAAAGTAATTTTTATGCTAGCAATCCATTATTTATGATAAATAGTAAGAAAACTAGTGTAACAATCGGTTGTATAACATATAGTATACACCAATAATTGCAAACGCTTTCATCGATATATGAACGTTGTGTGAAAATATCAATTTCTGTAGGATGCATTATATTATAGATTGACCTTCAAAGTAGCAATAAATAATAGAAGAAACTCATCAAAATGAAGCCTTTGTTAAACGGAACAAAGGCTTACTTCTATGTATAGAGGCTTTCACCTTCTAGTTAATAATTAATAATTTTTTAAGCTGACTCAACGATTCACGAACAATTCTTTGTCCGTAATTTTTTTTTCATACATTCAGAGAAAACGACTAATTTGAATTAGGATATTTAGATTATTGATGTTATCTCTAACAATTGATTCGTATTATTACTTAGGTCTTTTTATGACTCCCGGTTAATAAAATTTGAAAGATGGTTTTTTTTAAAGGGGGATTTAGCTATGACTGAGAATTCACAAGAATTTAATATGAGAATAGCATCTGGAATGTTTGTAGCACGTTCATTAGATGAAATACGTTTTTGGTCTAGAATTATGAAAGAACACTCTTTATTTCTTAGGCTAGGATTTAGATGTGAAGATACACAGTTAATTGAAGAAGCCAATCAATTTTATCGATTGTTTGAAAGGATTGAACAGCAATCACATTCATTTACAAATCAAACCGATCCAGAACAAATTAAAAGATTTAATTCGGAAGTCCAACAGGCTGCGACAGGTATATTCGCATTTAAGCGAAAAGTATTAGGACTGATCCTAACCTGTCAATTACCAGGAGCAAACAATTTTCCTCTTTTAGTGGATCATACAAGTAGAGAAGCCAATTATTTTAGAAAAAGATTAATTGAATTAAACGAAGGGAAATTGAAACCACTACCTGATGCTATCATTAAAGAGAATGTTTTCTTTTTAAGAATAATGGCCGACCACGCCAAATTTATTGGACACTTACTTGACCCATCGGAAAGAAAGCTTGTAGATATGGCGAGAAACTTTAGCAATGATTTTGATCAATTGGTCTTTCAGGCTACTGATTTAGAGTCTATGAAACCACAATCACAGACCGTTCCTCTCTTGGATCAGTTTCTTGATCAGAATCGAGTGTCTGTAGTATCACTTCGAGATTTTAAGAAAACTGCCCGGGATCTAATTGAGGAATGTAAAATAAAGAGTATTATCCATCCTCTTTTGGCGGATCATGTTTTCCGAGAAGCCGAACGATTCCTTGCAATTATTGATATGTTTGAAGCACATTTGATGGAAGAAAAATAGAAACCTAAATAAGTTACAAATGTATGGAAAATTCATTCCCTAATTAAGAACTAGCGTTTTTTTTTGTCTTATATTGATTCAGGAGAGTATGCAGGAAAATTCTTCATAGAGATGAAGGAATCAACCAATTTGAACGATAACAGACGATCTTTGAAGCAAATATTAAGTTGAAGTTTGGATTAAAGCCATCATTGATGAAGTTGCAGTAAGGGTAAGGGGGAGGAATTTCCCCTTTTTTTGATTCGTGTGGATTTACAACAATAAGAAGTACTTCCATATGTATTAAAAAAAAAATCCACTAAAGTAAAAAATATGATTAGGAAATAATGACCTTTACAGTGTTTGCTTAAGGAAACTTTTTTTGACAGATGTTATTTCTATGGACTAACAACAAAAGATTGCTATAGACCCACCCACTTTATGCTTGGTAATATAATCAAGTGTTATATTTGGAGGGGTAGCCATGGAACAACAGAAGTATAATGAGTTAAAAATGGGTGAACGGGGAGTTATCCTTAGTATCTGCACTTATATATTTTTATCTGCTGCAAAGTTATTTATAGGTTATTCAGCAGACTCAGAAGCCTTAAAAGCAGATGGGCTAAACAATTTGACTGATATCATTGCTTCGATCGCAGTTCTAATAGGTCTGAAAATAGCACAAAAGCCGGCTGATGAGAACCATCCATACGGTCATTGGAAATCCGAGACTGTGGCATCGATGGTTGCTTCTTTTATTATGGTGGCTGTTGGTATTCAAGTTTTATATACAGCTATCTCTTCGGTATTCGAGGGAAGAAAAGAATCTCCTGATTTAATCGCAGCATGGACAGGCATGTTCTGTGCAATAGTTATATATTTCGTTTATCGATATAATAGGAATTTGGCGAAGAAAATTAATAGTCAATCAGTAATGGCTGCAGCAAAGGACAACCTTTCAGATGCCTGGGTAAGTATAGGTACAGTAGTCGGAATTATTGGTTCTCAATTTAACCTTGCATGGCTTGACCCTGTAGCAGCTGTTATCGTAGGTCTATTGATTTGTAAAACTGGTTGGGATATTTTCCGAGAAGCTTCACTTAATTTGACAGATGGTTTCGATGAAGAACTGATAGAAACTTATAAAAAAACCATTCTTAATACCTATGGTGTAAAAGGAGTTAAGGATATCAGAGCAAGGAATTACGGTAATAATACTGTTGTAGATGCTGTTATTCTCGTTAATTCTACTTTGGAAATTAAAGATGCACATGACATTTCTACAAAAGTTGAAAATGTATTAAAAACCGAACACGATGTCTATGAGGTTCATATTCATGTAGAACCGAACTAAAAAGCCGATTATTAAGAAGTGACAACTTGTATGGTACTTTACTGTGTGGTAGTCGGGCATCTTTTGACAATAGTGGATGATGATTAGAAGGGTTTTCCCCCTTTTTTGAGACTCATATAATGTAGTGATCGGACAAAATTGTTGAAGACGTTAAACGAATGATAAAACTGTGTGGCAAAACAAGCAAAACTAAAAAAGCAGTGGATGTCTTGTGAGGGGAAAATCCAATTAGTTGGATTTGGCACATTTGAAGTGCGCGACTTGAGCAGCCTGAACTGATAGAAACCCACAAACAGAAGAAGAAATACATATTGCAACTTCAAAAGTTCCAGCTTTTAAAGCAGGTAAGGAATAAAAGAGGCTGTTAAATAAATTTATTTAATGATAATCGTGAAAAAGGCTCTGGAGATGATATAGTCACCAGAGTTTTTTTGTTTATGTAATTTTTTATTTAAGTGTACTTTTGAAATTTATTATCATTTTACTTAATCTTTACCTTTACAATTTTCCCTCCGGCTTTTTTGCCTGCCTGTTCCAATAATTTCGCAAATTTTTTCTTTGTCTCTGTATCCTTCTTAATCTTTTTCATTTTTATATCCCTCGCAATTTAATATTCTTGCTAAATAGTATGACCATGGAAAAGGGAATTCATACTTTATCTGGTTCTAATGCTTGCCTTTCCCCACTATATTGTTAGTAAAGTGGAAAACTGACAAAGTGACCTTAAGGTATTTTCCCATTTTTGCAGAATGTGAGGAGAGAGGAGGGAGGGGATGTCGTCTTTGAACCCTTTTTTCAATGAATTGAAGAAAATGAGTCCTAAAGAAAAAGTTATTCAAAAAAAATCTTTGGAAAATCCATCACACCAAATTACGTCGGTGAGAAAAGTGAGAAAGGACAAGCAGCATGATATTAAATTCCCTGTAGATTATGTTATGAAGGTCAAGCTCCGGACGCTTTGCCAAGCATTAAGCCCCAAATATCATCAAAAGACGGGAAAGCCTTTGACACAAACGGCCTGTAATACTTTGTTACTGCGGTTTGGACTAGCAAGGTGGAGGGATGTGGATTATGTTATGGATTACAAAGACACGAAGGAATATATGCATACCTACCTATTGGAAACGGAATATGGTCAAAAAGGGGGCTTACATGAAGTCGCGATTTTGAAGGATCTTTCTGATCGTAGAGTCGTTTATTTCATGATCCATCATGCTGTTTCCTGGCTGGAAAGAGGGGGTTCCGTTGAAGAAATCCTATAGTCAATTCAGTCTTCTATCGAACAAGCTGCTTTATGGGACTAAGGAAAAAAAGGGTTTTTTAGATTACCTATTGCCTAAATATCGGTATCTACAGATTGAGGTACCCTATTATGAATATTTGAGAGGTGAGGTATTCGTAGAAGACATTAAGGACTTGTTTGAAGAGGCGCCTCAAAATTTGACATTGTATCACCTGATTGCCCTCTTGTATTTTGATTTTCTGGAACAAGTGAAAAAAGGAGCCAAATACGACCAGATCTGTTCCTTTTTGATTTCTTCCAAGAAAAAATTCATGCAACGGCCGAAGATTGAAAAAAGGGTGTTGAAACAGGTGACGACCAATCTTTTCTCGTTTGAGCAAAGGGAAGAAGAGATGGAGGTAACTTCGGAAGAAAAACAAGCGGAGATTACACTTCGGATCAAGGAGTCAGAGATTTACCGGGGAGAGGTTTTTCTTCATGACATTTCACCGTACTTGATGGATGAAGAACTCACTGTCGAGGATTTACTGGTGATTTTGTTTATGGACTTTCTACAAAGAATTAAAGAAAAGGGAAACTCCAGTCAAACCATGAAGGCCATTTTATTGAACTATGAGGATTATTTTTAATGAGAGAGCAGAGGACAATCATGAAAAAAGGAGAGGTGTTAACCACTATCCTTTTTTTTATGGACTTATACACATTGAATGAAAGAATAAATGGGTCATTAAATCATTTATGCAGGTTACTTTATTGTTCAAGCTCATTTGACCGTACATATTGGAGTAATGTTTTTCCTAGTTTGAATCCTTTCAAAAAAGGGAAAAGTCCACCACTTATATTCTCAAACCTCAAAAAATATTGAAGGTCGAATTAGAATTAAGACTAAGGTTTAACTTGTTTGTATTCAAAATAATAAAATTAGTAATCTTTATGTATAGAAGAGTGGTTACATGGGAATCATGAGAATAAGCAAATAGAAAAGAGGGGGGAAGACAAGGATTTAATTAATAATAATAATCTCCAAGTTAATTAGTATAATAGAAAAAAGGTTAAGGAGTTGGTTTCGTATGGAGAAGCAATTGCCTGGAACACCACTAGAACCTGAAGTGATGGCTGAAATGGTTTTAAAAAAGGCTCTCAGCGATTACAGGAAAGCCCAAATTGAAAAAAAAATCGATGAATCATTGAAAATGCGTAATAAGGAAGAGTTTATTCGTTTAACAGATGAATTAAAGAGTATTTCTTAAACTTTTGTACGCACAAAGTAAAAACGCATACAGAAATTTTTATATAAAAAATAAGGCTCACAATGTAAGAAATCCTTGAATTGGTTTGATTCTTAAAGTTTTGGAGAATAGTAGGAATATTGAAAAAACCATTAAGGAAAAAGGCACGAAAAAATAAAAAAGAAGCGCAGTCGCACTTCAAAAGCTGGTGAGGTTCAATATTATAGGATATCCCCTAACCTTCAATTTGGATGGACATAAAATTTTATTATGAGAAACATTCTAAGTAAATAGGAATCTATAGTATTATAACATTTTACATTGTAAGCGCTTTCCTGTATAATTATGATAATCAAATGGTGTGGAACCATAATGGGGTAAGTAAACCGTAGTAGGGCCTACCTTCATGTTGATCCTTTAGTTTCACTAATTTTGTAAATATTTTTTGTAAGGATATGAATTAAGATAGCAATTGATGGCTGTCTCAAAAATAAATGAAATCGGGTAAATTTGTGTAAAGCAATTTGACGGTATAAGAGAATGAGAGTTTATGCATCAAGGTGAAATGGAAGTTGCAAAGGGGGGAAAAGAAATGAAAAAAAATGGTGTTTCGTTAGCCGAATTTGTTCAGGAAGATCGATTTGAACTCAACTCCTACCTTACTTCTTTATTTAACAAACTTAATGACTATGTCCCCAAAAGTCTTAAAGATAAAAGAAATCAATAACAATTAAGCAACAGGAAATAGTGACTCAGGAAAAGCTTTTAAACTTCTTGAGTCACTTTCTTTATTGATTAAGGATGCAAGAACCTCTTTAGATTGCATTCCCTGGTTTTATGTTATTCTTAGCAGGAATTAGTACAGTATTATGTTAATTAGCATCTCGCTTATTTCATTATTTGCAGCAAAAATATACCCTAAGGGAATTCTAAAAAATGATCAGCCATTGAAATTTAGACAGCTATTGAAAAATAATTAAAAACAAAGGAATGGAGGATTCGAAATGAAATTATTATTCCGTTCAAAACGTAAAAATGAAAAATTGTAGGAGGCGGAGAAGACACAATCGTTAACTGAACTGTCTGAAGAAGAAATGATGATGATTCAAGGGGCATCCAGCGATTTTAACGATGGTATCTATATCTCCTATGCGTTTCAGCATAAAGCTTTAATAGAGGGGAATCGAAGGATATTCTAATAACTGAAGGAATGAGCAACCAGAGGACGAAGAAAAGGTAGTTGACCTAAAACAGATAGAAAAATGGGATACGAATCATATGAGAAAGATGATTCCTGACAAGTAGACTATTAAGAATTACTGGGCAAGGGAATGAGTTCTTAAATGGAATATATTAGCTGATTTCTTTATACTGAAATAAACTATCAAAAGAAAGTCGACTTTATATGTTTTATCGAATGTCACATGAGGAACCGGAATGTTTTCAGCTCATATACAATAGATTTACCTTTACTAACATATCGGCTTCCCTTACTGGTCGCCTTTTTTTGTTAACACCGTTTTTCTCAGAAGTTATCTCTAGTCGATGCTCATTCTCCCGCTATAGTACTCTTTGTGGTCCTTTATTAGTTTTTCAGCATGTCCTATGTCTATGTTGTAAGAATATTTTAATTAGCTTAGAGATTGGAATGCATGAAGATAAGAAGAATGTACGATGTCTTAAAAGCTCACATCTCGATAATGATATTTTAAAATACTAATTTACTAGGCTCATTTACCTTGAACATTCTGCTCTTTGGAAAAAACCTCACCATCTGCTCCCGATTTTTTCCTTCACTATACATAAATTAAGCTATACCTGATGGAACGCATAGTTTAATTCAAATCGATCTCTCTGGATAAAGTCCGTTAACAGCACCTTTTTTCCCCCATCTTTTTAATTCTCCTTTTTTAATACGAATGCATTTTCCATAAAATCATGGCACTCTAAGTATTCATACTTAATTTCCTTGTAGCTATCAGTGCTCTGAATCGACAAAAAAGGATGTTTGTTTAAAAAAATACAAAAAAGTGTTTACAAGGAAAAAATTTCATTGTAATATTTCCTTATAAAGGCAAATGAAATGAAATCGATTTCATTTTTTGAAACCTAGATTTTGAATTACGTAACCGCTTGAGTTCTGGAGGCTTTCCTTTCAAGTGGAGTTCTAGAAGATAATGAAATCGATTTCATTACTAGCCTTATTACAAATTGAGTCTATAACTATACTAAACTATCACCATTGAAAGTAAGTGATCTATTTGTTTGATCTTAAAAAACCTGACAAAGAATTAAAATGCGGATGGTATTTAAAGTTAAATGAAATCGATTTCATTTAACTTAATCACAAAAGACTGATAATTCCGAAAAAACAAGGAGGAAAAAAGCATGTCATCAGTAACACATGAGGTTAAAAAATTAAAAAACTACATAAATGGTGAGTGGATTGAATCCACCTCAAAGCAAACGGAAATCGTCGTTAATCCTGCAACTGGTGAGGCGATTGCCGAAGTGCCACTTTCAACTAAAGAAGATGTGGATCGTGCAGTTCAAGTTGCGAATGAAGCGTTTAAAAAATGGTCGCAGGTAGCCGTTCCAAAAAGAGCTCGCATATTGTTCAAATATCAGCAGCTCCTAGTAGATAATTGGGAGGAACTTGCGAAACTTGTTACCATCGAAAATGGAAAAAGTTTATCAGAATCAATCGGTGAAGTACAGCGAGGCATCGAGTGTGTGGAGTTTGCCGCGGGTGCACCTACACTTATGATGGGCAAACAGCTTCCAGATATTGCGACAAACATTGAATCGGGTATGTATCGTTATCCAATCGGTGTAATTGGCGGTATCACACCGTTTAACTTTCCGATGATGGTCCCTTGCTGGATGTTCCCGCTTGCAATTGCATGTGGCAATACATTCGTGTTAAAGCCATCTGAGCGTACACCACTTCTTGCAGCACGTATTGTTGAACTGTTTGAGGAAGCGGGTCTTCCTAAAGGTGTATTGAACATTGTAAATGGCGCACATGATGTGGTAAACGGACTTCTTGAACATAAAGATGTGAAAGCTATCTCATTCGTTGGTTCACAACCAGTTGCTGAATATGTTTATAAAACAGGTACGGCCAACTTGAAGCGCGTTCAGGCACTTGCAGGAGCAAAAAACCACTCGATTGTCTTGAAAGATGCCAATCTTGATATGACAGCAAAAGAAATTACAAGTGCGGCTTTCGGCTCAGCTGGTGAACGTTGCATGGCAGCTGCTGTTGTTGTAGTAGAAGAATGTGTAGCGGATGAGTTAGTTGAAAAATTAAAAAAGGCTGCAGATACCATTACGATCGGTAATGGCCTAGACGACGGCGTTTTTCTTGGACCAGTTATCCGGGAAGGGGCTAAGCAACGGACTATTAGCTATATTGAATCCGGTGTAGCGCAAGGGGCGACCCTTGTACGTGACGGCCGTAAAGACGAGGCCGCAAGTGGAAATGGTTACTACCTTGGGGCTACGATTTTTGATCATGTAACACAGGAAATGAAAATTTGGCAAGATGAAATTTTTGCTCCGGTCCTCTCCATAGTCCGTGCAAAAGATTTAACAGAGGCCGTTGAGATTGCGAATGCATCCGCTCTTGCTAATGGCGCTTGCCTATATACAGACAGTGCAGCTGATGTACGCCAGTTCCGTGAAACAATTCATGCAGGTATGCTGGGCATTAACGTGGGGGTTCCCGCACCTATGGCATTCTTTCCATTCTCTGGATATAAAGATTCATTCTATGGTGACCTTCATGCAAACGGGACAGACGGCGTGGAGTTCTACACTCGAAAAAAAATGGTGACTGCACGCTACGTGAAGTAATCGTATAAACCTCATAGAAAATAAATGCAAGTCTGGTCCGTTTAGATACGGGCCAGATTAATCCAATTTTTTGCCTGAGAAACAAGGAGGTCCATATGAGCAAATTACTGAAAAAACCAGGAAAACTTGAGGTTGCTGAAGGTGTTACAGTTGTTCAGGAAGTAACGAAAGTAAATTCTCCATTAGAATTTGTTGAGTTTAAAATAGTTGAGTTAGCCTCACACTCTAAATATTCAGAATTATTAAATAAAACGGAGTGTTGTATCGTCGCTCTGACTGGAAAGATCAACGTGACAGTAGGCGAAGAAACATTCCACGATTTAGGCACACGTGAAAGTGTGTTTGAAAAAGTGCCGACGGACAGCATCTACATATCGAATAACAACCATTTTCAAGTAGAAGGTATAACTGAAGCCCGCGTGGCACTATGTTATTCCCCTTCTGAAAAGCAACTTCCGACCAAATTGATTAAAGCAGAGGATGTTGGTGTTGAACAACGAGGTATTTTGAGTAATAAACGGATGGTGCATAATATTTTGCCGGATTCGGATCCGTCAGCGAACAGTCTTCTTGTGGTCGAAGTCTACACAGAAAGCGGCAACTGGTCGAGCTATCCTCCACATAAACATGACCAGGACAACTTACCAGAAGAGTCGCAATTAGAAGAGTCTTATTACCATGAAATGAATCCACCTCAGGGTTTTGTCTTCCAGCGTGTTTATACGGATGACCGTTCGATTGATGAGACCATGACTGTCGAAAACAGAGATGTTGTCCTTGTACCGGCGGGGTATCATCCGGTAGGGGTACCGGATGGTTATGAATCTTATTACTTAAATGTCATGGCTGGCCCGACGAGGACTTGGAAATTCTACAATGATCCAGATCATGAATGGATCTTAAAGCGGTAAAAAAAAAGAAGGAGCTGTTAATTGGATGAACTATACATTTAGTACCGACAAGGAGTTTGACTTGATTGCTATCGGCCGTGCTTGCCTCGACTTAAATGCCAATGAATATA
This sequence comes from Peribacillus sp. FSL K6-1552, assembly GCF_038005205.1. Lineage (NCBI taxonomy): Bacteria > Bacillati > Bacillota > Bacilli > Caryophanales > Bacillaceae > Peribacillus > Peribacillus sp. FSL K6-1552. Next base: position 24,080 of record NZ_JBBOST010000002.1, on the reverse strand, counting down.
ATTGCCCGATGGAAGATACCATGACGTTTACAAAATATGTGGGCGGTTCACCTGCCAATGTTGCCATTGGCAGTGCAAAATTAGGTTTGACTGTTGGATTCATCGGCAAGCTTGCGGATGACCAACACGGACGATTTATCGAGCGGTATATGCGCGAAGCAGGCGTGGATACATCAAATATGGTGATTGATCAGAAGGGGCATAAAACGGGTCTAGCATTCACAGAAATCAAAAGTCCTGAAGAATGTAGCATCCTTATGTATAGAGATAACGTAGCCGACCTTCATTTAGCGCCTTCAGAAGTAAACGAAGAATACATTAAAAAATCAAAAATTCTTCTTGTTTCTGGAACGGCCTTAGCGCAAAGCCCATCACGTGAAGCTGTGTTAAAAGCGGTCAGTCTGGCGAAAAAACATCATGTAAAAGTCGTATTTGAATTGGATTACCGTCCGTATACCTGGAATTCTATTGAAGAAACTTCTGTTTATTATTCTTTAGTAGCAGAGCAATCAGACATTTTGATAGGCACGCGTGATGAATATGATGTAATGGAAAACACCGAAAAAGGTACAAACGAAGAGACCGTCCGTTACTTGTTTAACCATTCCGCAGATCTAGTGGTCATCAAACATGGTGTCGAGGGTTCATATGCTTATGCCAAATCGGGCGAAGTATTTCAATCGAAGGCTTATAAAACGAAAGTATTAAAAACCTTTGGCGCAGGAGATTCATATGCTTCCGCTTTCTTATATGCATTAGTGAGCGGCAAAGAGATTGAAAGCGCTTTAAAATTTGGCAGTGCTTCTGCTTCAATCGTAGTAAGCAAACATAGCTCTTCTGAAGCTATGCCAGTTGTAGAAGAAATTGAGGAACTAATTGCCGAACGAGTGTAAGAAAATTATCTACATAGAGGTGAGCAAAGGATGGGAAAAGTGAGGTTAACAACAGCCCAAGCTTTAATTAAGTTTTTAAATCAGCAGTATATTCAAGTTGACGGTGAAGAGTATCCATTTGTCGAAGGGATTTTTAATGTATTTGGTCATGGAAATGTCGTTGGAATTGGTCAGGCTCTTGAACAGGATGCGGGCCACTTGAAAGTGATTCAAGGAAAGAATGAGCAGGGAATGGCACACGCAGCAATCGCCTATAGTCGCGAAATGCTCCGCCGCAAAATTTATGCCGTTACCACATCGGCCGGTCCAGGTTCTGCTAACTTAATAGCGGCAGCTGGTACAGCACTTGCTAATAATATTCCTGTCCTTTTGCTCCCGGCAGATACATTTGCCACACGCCAGCCTGATCCGGTGCTTCAGCAACTTGAGCATGAGCACAGTACGGCGATAACTACTAATGACGCTTTTATGGCGGTATCAAGATATTGGGATCGCGTCACTCGTCCAGAGCAGCTCATGTCAAGTCTGATTCGTGCATTTGAAGTGATGACCGATCCTGGAAAAGCGGGTCCGGCGACGATTTGCATCTCGCAGGATGTAGAAGGAGAAGCATTCGATTACGATGAACGATTTTTTGATAAACGCGTTCATTATTTGGATCGGAAAGCGCCAGTGGAACGGGAACTGAATGGAGCTGCAGATCTGATTAAAGCAAGTAAGAAGCCAATCATTATCGTCGGAGGAGGAGCAAGGTATTCCGGTGCACGTGATATTTTAATCAAGCTATCAGACAAGCATAACATACCACTTGTGGAAACGCAGGCTGGTAAATCAACAGTGGAATCATCTTTCACTAAGAACTTGGGCGGAGTGGGCATTCTTGGTACAATGGCTGCTAATAAAGCAGCCCGCCAGGCAGATCTCGTAATTGGTGTCGGGACACGTTATACAGACTTTACAACGTCTTCTAAAACTGCTTTTAATTTTGAAGACACGAAGTTTTTGAACATTAATGTCAGCCGTCTTCAGACATATAAGCTAGATGGATTTCAAGTCGTCGCGGATGCAAAAATAGCGCTTGAGCAACTTGAGGGGTTACTAGAGGGATACGAAACAGAATTTGGTGAAATGTTTGCAGAATGGAAGGAAGATTGGCTTGCCGAACGAGACCGTTTGAGTAAAGTGACATTCAATCGTGAAAATTTTACACCTGAAATTAAAAGCCAATTTTCACAGCAAATCTTGAATGAATACTCAGATGCATTGAAAACTGAATTGGCACAATCCACTGCGATGATCGCAATTAATGATACAGTTAATCCGGACAGTGTGGTCGTCGGCTCAGCCGGATCACTTCCGGGGGACTTGCAGCGTCTCTGGCATTCGACAGTTCCGAACACGTACCATCTTGAATATGGCTTCTCCTGCATGGGTTACGAAATTGCAGGAACTTTAGGAGCGAAGCTTGCTCATCCGGACCGGGAAGTCTATTCAATGGTAGGAGACGGCAGTTTCTTAATGCTCCATTCTGAATTGATCACGGCCATTCAATATAATCATAAAATCAATATTTTATTGTTTGATAATTCAGGCTTTGGCTGTATTAACAATCTGCAAATGGAGAATGGTAGCGGCACTTATTGCTGTGAGTTCAGAACACATGACAATCAAATTATGAATATTGATTACGCAAAAGTTGCAGAAGGATACGGAGCCAAGACATATCGGGCTAATACTGTTGATGAATTGAAAGCCGCTTTGGAAGATGCAAAAAAACAATCAGTATCTACATTAATTGAAATGAAAGTACTTCCGAAAACAATGACAGATGGCTATGACGCTTGGTGGAATGTTGGTGTGGCAGAAGTTTCTGAGCAAGAAAGTGTTCAAAAGGCATATGAAGCGAGGCAAGAAAAATTAAAGACCGCCAAACAATATTAAAAGGAGGAATTCAGAAAATGCAGGAGATTTTATGGGGGATTGCCCCAATTGGCTGGCGTAATGATGACATTCCGGAAATAGGGGCTGAAAATACCTTATCCCACCTTTTAAGCGATATTGTCGTGGCAGGATTTCAGGGGACAGAAGTAGGTGGTTTCTTCCCTGAACCAGCCGCCCTGAATAAAGAACTTCAGCTTCGAAACTTAAAAATCGCTGGTCAGTGGTTCAGCAGCTATATCATCCGCGATGGTATCGAAAAAGCAGAACAGGATTTCCATAAGCACTGCCAATATTTACAGGCTGTCCATGGGGATGTGGCGGTTGTATCCGAACAGACTTACAGTATTCAAGGTGGAGAGATCAATGTATTTAAGGGAAAGCCTTACTTTACAGATGAAGAATGGGGAATATTGTGTGTCGGACTAAATAAGCTCGGGAAAATCGCCAGTCAGTACAATTTGAAGTTGGTATATCACCATCATATGGGGACAGGAGTTCAGACATTGTCTGAAATTGATCGTCTTATGGAAAACACCGAAAAAAACTTGGTTCATTTGCTATATGATACTGGTCATATTTATGTATCAGATGGTGAGTACATGACACTGTTAAGAAAGCACATTGACCGCATTGGACATGTCCATTTTAAAGATGTAAGACATAAGGTCCTGGAGAAGTGTCGGAAAGAAGAAAAATCGTTTCAAGAGTCTTTTTTAGCTGGTATGTTTACAGTCCCTGGTGACGGTTGCGTTGACTTTGTGGAACCTTTTCATACACTCCTTGACCACCAATATAAAGGGTGGATTGTTGTAGAGGCTGAACAAGATCCATCTGTTGCCCATCCATTAGAATACGCGTTAATCGCTCGCAAATATATAAATGACAGATTGCTCCTAGTTCAAGATTAAAAACTAGAAAGAAGTGATTCATTTGAATAATGAGGGAAATCAAATGGCATTCTTACGCAAGATTATTATTATCTCGACGTTAGGCGGTCTTTTGTTTGGATATGATACAGGTGTTATTAATGGTGCATTGCCGTATATGTCAGAAGAAGACCAACTTAACCTCAATTCACTTACGCAAGGTCTTGTTGCCAGTTCACTTCTTTTAGGCGCGGCACTTGGAGCGTTTTTAGGAGGCCGGCTTTCGGATTATGCTGGTCGCCGAAAAAATATTCTTTTCCTTTCGATACTATTCTTCTTTTCTACGATTGGATGTACGCTTGCACCGAATGTTACGGTCATGATAGCTTGCCGTTTTCTACTCGGACTTGCTGTTGGGGGAGCATCTGTAACCGTTCCGACTTATTTGGCGGAAATGTCTCCTGCTGAACGACGCGGACGAATTGTTACTCAGAATGAATTAATGATTGTAAGTGGGCAGTTGCTCGCATTTATCTTCAATGCCATTCTTGGTACAACAATGGGCGACAGTTCTCATGTGTGGCGTTACATGCTGGCTATAGCGGCACTTCCAGCTATCCTTCTATTCTTCGGAATGCTCCGGTTGCCTGAAAGTCCAAGGTGGCTAGTATCAAAGAAGAAAAATGCCGAGGCTCTGAACGTTTTGAAAAAAATACGCAATACAAACCAGGCAGAATCAGAATATCAGGGAATTAAAGAAACATTCGCTGAAGAAACCAATGTTAAGAAAGCTACATATAAAGATTTAACCGTTCCATGGATACGGAGAATTGTTTTTCTCGGAATGGGGATTGCGATTGTCCAGCAAATAACAGGCGTCAACTCGATTATGTACTATGGTACCCAGATTTTAAAAGATGCAGGTTTTGCAACAAAAGCTGCATTGATTGGAAATATTGCAAACGGTGTCATCTCCGTTTTGGCCACGTTCTTCGGTATTTGGCTACTTGGTAAAATTGGGCGTCGTCCAATGCTTATAACTGGATTGATTGGAACAACGACGGCCCTTCTATTGATTGGCATCTTCTCTTCCCTCCTTGAAGGAACGGCTGCTCTTCCATATGTTATTTTATCTTTGACTGTTACGTTTCTTGCCTTCCAGCAGGGAGCCATTTCACCGGTTACTTGGTTGATGCTTTCAGAGATTTTCCCACTTCAAGTACGTGGGCTTGGTATGGGTGTTACCGTATTCTTCCTTTGGATAGTGAACTTCCTGATTGGTTTAACGTTCCCGGTTTTACTTGATAAAGTCGGATTGTCTACAACATTCTATGTCTTTGCGATTTTAGGTATATTGGCTATCACATTTGTGAAAAAATGTTTGCCAGAAACTAGAGGACTTACACTCGAACAGCTTGAACAAAACTTCCGTAACCATGGAAAAGATCCTGTTAAAGAAATAACAAAAATAGTATAAGAGATACAGGTTAATTGGCATAAATGCAGATACGTATAATAGGAGGAATATAATCATGACATTAAATATTGGCGTAATAGGAACTGGAGCAATAGGACGGGAGCACATTAAAAGAATTACAAACAAATTATCTGGCGGGAAAATTGTCGCTGTAACCGATGTGAATGAAGAAGCGGCGAGGCAGGTCGTAGACCAATATGGACTTGAGGCGGTCGTGTATCCGGATGACAAATCACTTGTATCAGATGAAAACGTGAATGCTGTGCTTGTGACAAGTTGGGGACCAGCCCATGAACAAAACGTATTGAATGCGATTGAAGCCGGAAAATATGTGTTCTGTGAAAAGCCACTAGCAACAACAGCGGAAGGTTGCAAGAGAATTACCGAAGCGGAAATGAAACACGGGAAACGTTTGGTACAAGTTGGTTTTATGCGCCGTTATGACAGCGGTTACGTACAATTGAAAGAAGCTATTGATAGAAATGAAATTGGCGAGCCGCTCATGGTGCGTTGCGTACACCGCAATCCAGAAGTGGATGAGAACTACACAACGGATATGGCGGTCGTTGATACATTGATTCATGAAATTGATGTATTGCACTGGCTAATCAGCGATGATTACAAATCCGTTCAAGTAATTTACCCGAAGAAAGCAAGTCGTGCGCATGCTAACTTAAAAGATCCTCAAATCATCATATTAGAAACGAAAAGCGGGATTGTTATTCAAGCAGAAGTATTCGTAAATTGTAAATATGGCTATGATATCCAGTGTGAGGTCATTGGTGAAGACGGTGTTGCGTATCTTCCTGAACCGGCAAGCATCGTTACAAGGAAAGGCGCAAAACGCAGCACGGACATTTTAATAGACTGGAAAGACCGCTTTATGGATGCGTATGAAATAGAATTGCAGGATTTCATAGATTCTATTAAACAGACAGGTCAGCCAAATGGTCCGACTTCATGGGACGGATACATTGCAGCTGTAACAGCTGATGCTTGCGTAAAAGCACAGGAATCAGGCCAAAAAGAACCGGTTGATCTGGCTGAGAAACCTGATTTTTATACGGGGAAAATCACAGTACAGTGAACTTCGTAACACAAACTAAGTGGTGTTGTGGAAAAAATAATTACATTCAATTGGAGGAAACGACGATGAAACTAGCATTAGATCCAACGATGTATGCCAATTTATCTTTAAAAGAAATGGTCGATAAAACGGCGGAATTAGGCTATGAATATATCGAACTATCACCGCGTGAAGATTTTTGCCCATTCTATAAATATCCTAAAGTAGATAAAGAACAGATTAAAAATTTGAAGCGCTGGTGCAGCGACGCGGGTGTGAATATCTCATCCTTGCTTCCACTTTACTACTGGGCTGGTCCTGATGAGGACCGCCGCCAGGCTGCAGTTCGCAACTGGAAACGCGCCATCGAAGTGGCAGTGGAATTGGATGTTGATTTGATGAACAGCGAATTTAACGGTTCTAAATTCAATGAAGTTGTATGTGAAGAAAAATTCATTAAATCAATGGATGAGCTCATTCCGGTTTTTGAGAAAGAAGGCGTTAAACTGAACTTACAGGCGCATCCATTCGATTTTATCGAAACACATGAAGGAGCGATGGATATGATTCGTGCCCTTGACCGCTCATGGATCAACCTTGTATATTCAACTGCCCATACGTTTTTCTACGATGATGGAAAGGGTGATATTGCCCCAATGTTTGATTCTGCCGGTGATCGCCTACAACACGTATTGTTTGCCGATACATTCAATCATAAAGCATCCAACGGACTCCGTTATATCGTCAACCCTCCAGGTGTTGAAGCAACCGTTCACCAGCACTTGAACATCGGCGAGGCAGAAGTTGACTTTGATACGATCTTCAGAAAGCTGAATGAAATGAATTTTGATGGTATTGCTACAAATGCAGTATTTGCTTGGATTGACAAAGCAGACTGGTCAAGTAAGCTTATGCTCCAAAAAATGAGAGACGGATTAGGTTTAGTAGAAAGAATTGGAGGTTGACATAATGAAACTTTGTTTTAACCAAGCGACGACGCTTGAGAATTCCAACTTGGACAAAGATCTCAAGTACTGCGAAACACATGGTTACGACTATATCGAAATCCGTACAATGGATAAATTGCCTGAGTACTTAAAAGAACGCTCAATTGATGAACTAGCTGAATTTTTCAATACGAATCATATTAAGCCACTTGCTTTCAACGCTCTTGTATTTTTTAATAATCGTGATGAAGTCGGCTATAAAGCGATTATCGATGAGTTTAAAAAAATGATGGTTATGGCGGAGAAGCTAGGTGTGAAATACGTAGTGGCGGTTCCACTTGTAACAGAAGATAAAATTTTGAAAGAAGACATTAAAAAGAGCTGTGTCGAAGTGTTAACAGAGCTATCTGAGATCGCAAAACCGTACGGTGTGAAAATTGCGGTGGAATTTGTTGGCCATCCACAATGTACAGTAAATACATTCGGTCAGGCATACGATATTGTTGAAACTGTCAATCGTAATAATGTTGGATTAGTGCTCGACTGCTTTCATTTTCATGCAATGGGATCTAATTTGGAAGACCTGAAAAAAGCGGATGGATCGAAAATCTTTATTTTACACATTGATGATACAGAGGATTTTCCAATCGGTTTCTTGACAGACCAAGACCGGGTGTGGCCGGGGCATGGCACTATAGATTTAGACAGTATATTATCTACATTGAAAGAAATCGGTTATTCTGACGTTGTCTCTGTTGAATTGTTCCGTCCGGAATATTATGAACTAGATGCAGAAGAGGCCATTAAAACAGCAAAAGAAACAACAATCCAAGTAATTTCAAAATACTTTACGCTTCAGACTGTGTGAGTGAATCATGATAATTTCGGGAAACAGAGGTGATAGAATCATGCCTTTAGTATCAATGAAAGAGATGCTTTTAAAAGCAAAAGCAGAAAATTACGCAGTGGGACAATATAATATTAATGGTTTGGAATTCGCCCAATCGTTTTTACAGGCAGCCGATGAAGAACGCGCGCCTATTATCCTCGCGGCTTCTGACCGGCTTGTCGATTATCTTGGTGGATTTAAGACGATTGCTGCTATGGTGAAAAGTCTTATAGAAGAAATGAACATTACTGTTCCAGTTGCCCTTCATCTTGATCATGGAGTGAATGTGGAACGTTGCAAGAAAGCGATAGATGCCGGATTTACATCCGTCATGATTGATGGTTCCCACCATCCAATTGATGAAAATATTGAAATGACCAAGCAGGTTGTCGACTATGCCCAGCAGAGAAACGTTTCTGTTGAAGCGGAAGTAGGAACCGTCGGAGGGACGGAAGATGGGCTCGTCGGTGGAATTAAGTATGCAGACCCCAATGAATGTATGCGGATTGTAAAAGAAGCGGAAATTGACGCACTTGCAGCTGCTTTGGGTTCCGTTCATGGTCCATATCAGGGAGAACCGAAACTAGGCTTCGAGGAGATGCAGCAAATTTCCAACATGACGAACGTACCTCTCGTTTTACATGGAGGCTCAGGCATTCCGGTACACCAAATCAAAAAAGCGATAGAATTTGGGCATGCTAAAATAAATGTCAATACAGAAAGCATACAAGTCTGGTCAAAAGCGATTCGGGAAGTTTTGGCAGCTGAGGGAAAAGTGTACGAGCCACGTTCTATTATCACACCTGCAAAAGCAGCTGTTATCGCTGTCGTAAAAAGTAAAATGTTTGAGTTTAACACAAGCGGAAAAGCGTAAGTTAAAAAGGTGTTCCCAATTACCGTTGCGGGCATCTTTTTGTATATGCCATGTTCAGAAATATCGATTAAAATGATTTTGCATAAAGTGGAAGTGATGATGCATTGAATACGTTACATACAGCCCCAAATAGGTTTTTATTTTTAGTACTTTCCTTTGTCTTTTGGTTTTCACATTTTATTTATGTTCCTATTTTATCTCCTTACCTTGAATCAATGGGAGGAGATTATGCATTTATCGGCATTGTATTAGGTAGTTATGGACTAATGCAATTTCTCTTCAGGCTTCCATTTGGCATATTTTCTGATCTTGTAAAAGTAAGAAAGCCTTTTATCATCTTTGGAATGGTTGTCAGTACGTTGAGCTGCATGACATTTGCATTGACTGATAGTTTAGGGTGGATCCTATTATCCCGCTCGCTAGCGGGTGTTGCCGCAGCAACGTGGGTAGCGTTTACTATTTTATTTTCTAGTTATTTTGCTGAACGTGACCTTCACCGCGCTATGGGCAGTATCTCGTTTGCTGTTGTTACAGCACAGCTTCTTGGAATGATGGTCAGCGGATATATCGTTGATGAATGGGGGTGGCACGCGCCGTTTTGGATTGGCGGAACTATCGGTTTAGCTGGTATCGTCCTTTCTCTTTTTATTTTCGAAAGGAAAGAAAGGATTCAAAGAGAGCCGGTTAAATTGAAGGAACTGGTATCTGTTATGCGGGAACCGGTGCTTTTAAAAGTTTCATTTCTATCGATTTTGGCGCATAGCATTATTTTTACGACAATGTTTGGTTTCACCCCGACGTATGCGTTAAAAATCGGACTGCAAACGAGTGAAATAAGCATTATTATCTTTTCATTTATGATTCCTCATGCCATTGCCACCTTATTTAGCGGGAAAATATTTGTACCTCTATTCGGTCAATGGAAGTTACTGAAACTAGCATTCGGTCTTACAGCCATTTTTACATTCTGTACGCCATTTATTGATACAAAAGGGATGCTTTGTTTGTTTCAAGGATTGAATGGGTTCTCATTAGGCATTCTTTTTCCATTGTTTTTAGGAATGGCGGTGGAGTCGATTCCCCTTGAAAGAAGAGCGACAGCTATGGGGGCATATCAAGCAATCTATGCGCTCGGGATGTTTGCAGGTCCTTTTATTGCTGGAGTTTTGAATTCATATCTCGGGATTTCAGCAGGGTTTTATTTCTCGGGATTATTAGCTGTCGTCGCTGTGTTTTTTATTATTGTATGGAATCACAATGAAAGTACAGCAAATGAACAAAAATTGAAATTGAATGGATAAAGCGGAAGTGGAGCATTAACTGATGAAGATTGGTTTATTAGGAAGCGCAGTGTATCATGTTCACGCGAAAGATGTCCGGTTAGAAAGAGGAATATATGGTGTCGAGGGATTGATTGATGTTAAACAATGCAGCGCTTCGGCGACCGGTCATGGAATTACGTTGCGCTCGGAAATGGGCATGACATTGGCTGGTGGAAAGAGTTTTTTACTATCATTAAAATGATAGGTTATGAAGGACCGCTTGTTCTCGAAATGGAAGATTTAACAATGGCCCCATTAATAGGCGTGAAAAAATCTATGAATGTTTTGAAAGAAACGCTCCCGAGATAATTAGATATTTAAACATAATGTCTAAATTACTTTATAATATACTTAATGAAAATGATAAATAGATAAAATAGGCAGGTGGAGATTAGAGTATGAAAATGAGCGATGTGGCGAAATTAGCCAACGTATCTCCTGCAACGGTTTCAAGAGTGCTCAGACAGCCAGATTTAGTCAGCGAAGATACAAAACAAAAAGTGCTGCAGGTGATTGAAGAGATGAATTATAAACCTCACATGATTGCCAGTCAGTTTAGAACGAAAGAGACAAAGATTATTCTAGTTGTTGTTCCGGATATCACAAGGCCCTTTTTTTCCGAAGTGCTTCGAGGCATTGAGCATACAGCTGTTGAAAATGGCTATCAGGTTATTTTGGGAGATACGGAAAATGATATCGAACGGGAAAAAGAATACATTGATTTGCTGTACAAAAAGCAGGCGGACGGAGCACTGCTACTAACGGCAAGAATGAATAAAGAGAGCTTGGAAAACCTTTCAAATCAATTTCCGATTGTGCTGGCGTGTGAATACGTTGATGGGCTGGATATTCCGACTGTCTCGATTGACAACGTTAGTAGTGCTAGAAAAGTAACAGAACATTTAATTAAGCTAGGACATACACAAATAGCCCATATTACCGGACCCATGAACATCATCCTTAGCCGGGATCGTCTGGGAGGGTTTAAGCAGGCAATGATGAATCATCAATTAAAGGTCAACCCGGAATTTATCCAAGAAGGGGATTACGGCATCGACTCTGGTTATGACCAGATGGTGAAACTATTATCGCTGGAAAACCGGCCGGAAGCAGTGTTTGTCTTTAATGACGAGATGGCGCTGGGAGCCGTTAAAGCGATACAAGACCATGGATTAAGCGTTCCGGAAGATATTGCAGTCGTGGGTTTTGATAACTTGAAGATAGCCTCGATTTTTAGTCCTCATATCACGACGATTGACCAGCCTAAATATGAAATAGGAAAAAAAGCGACGAATTTATTGTTGACCTTAATGAAAGGCGGGACGGTTGAAAAGAAAAAATTTGTTCTGAAGGATGAGTTAATCATTCGGGAATCATGTGGGTCCAAAATGGAGAAAAGCATAAATGCCTAAAGTGTTTGGACAGATAGCTTTTGCCATAAAATTAAGGGCTTCCTTTATGGGTAGCCTTTTTTGGTCCAAAATAAATTAAAGAGGAAAAATTATCGATGTCTATATCATTCACCATAAACCTCGATAGAATATATTCAACCTATGAATCTAGGTCGGTTTCAATTTTTTCTTCTAGATTTACTGTCTAAATGATGTTTTTATTGTCTTCGTAAACCTTTGCCTACTTTCGTTATGAAAAAAAGGGGAACATTGATCCAACTATTCGTAAAATCTTGATTTTACGAATAGTTGGATATAAGAAAGATGTTTGGTATAATATTCTTATAATCATTAGGGAGCGTGCCGTATGAAAACAGAAATGTTTCAAACAATTCAAGATTTCCTAATAAGCAAAATCAATCCGACTTTCATTATTGTTTTTGGTTCTTATGCTAAAAACTCTACACATAAAGAGAGTGACATTGATGTGGCATTCTATTGTGAGAATCAGTCACTTACTACATATGAAATATTCAGACTCGCTCAAGATTTAGCAGATAACTTAAAAATTGAAGTTGATTTGGTTAATCTTCGTACAGCGTCAACTGTTTTCAAAGCACAAATTTATACTACCGGTACGGTTATTTATTCAAAGGATGAAACAATACTTAAAAACAATCAAATGACTGCCCTTAGCATGTACGCAAAATTGAACGAGGAACGCGAAAATATCTTAAAAAAAATAGGTGAAAGCGGGTCTATTTATGAAAAATGATGTGATTTTAAACAAAATCAGTGTTATTGAACGCTGTATCAACCGAGTTAAGGATGTTTATGCGAACGACCCAGAAAACTTAAAAGACTATACGAAACAGGATTCCATTATCCTCAATATACAACGTGCATGTGAATCCTCTATCGACTTGGCCATGCATATAGTAGCTGAACAGCGTCTTGGATTGCCTCAGACCAGTAGGGATGCCTTTGATATGCTGCAAACTCACTCGATTATCGACGAAAACATAGCCAAACGCCTTAAAGCTATGGTTGGATTTCGAAACATTGCAGTACATGATTATCAAACCATTAATTTAGACATATTGGAAAAGATCGTCGATAATCACCTTGGTGATTTCACAGATTATACAAAACAGATTCTATCTTTTAATTAAGGGGGTTCGATGAGATACAAAATTCGAGACTATCATATTAATACGAATGACGAAGCAAAAGCGGTTGAAGTAGCTATAGCGGATCTAAATATTAAATATCCTGGTGAGTATGATTATGTCAAATTCCCCGTTAGATAAGCCGGATTTTTAAAAGTGATTTTACGTTCTTTTCACATCGATCTATACGTAAAAATTGTATTTTACGCAAAAATGATAAATTTTAACAAAGGAGCTACCGTATGGCCAATACCAGACAACATCAAGTCCATGAACAAAAATTGGAGCAGCTGGTTAAGTCCATGCCTTTCTACATCTCTGAATATGTCGATAATAAACTGGATACTCGATCCCCTTCCACCCTCTTGAATTATGTTCTTGACTATAAATTATTTTTAGAGTGGTTGATAGCAGAAGGTATTGCTGAACAGAAACTAATTAAAGATATCCCTCTTTCAGTGTTGGAAAAATTGAAATTAGTAGAAGCTCAGTCTTTTATAAAGTTTTTGGAACGGCGAAATATTCCCATCAATAAGGAAGAAACTAAAAAGGCTGAAAGGGTATCAGTAAATCGGAAAATTTCAGCATTACGATCCCTTTTCAAGTATTTAACGACTCAAACAGAAAATGATGAAGGTGAACCTTACTTCTATCGAAATGTCATGCTTAAGATTGAAGTGAACAAAGTGAAAGAAACATTAGGGGCGCGCGCTTCCAGAATATCGACTAAGATTTTTCACAACAATGACGATGCTCGATTCCTTGATTTTGTTAAGCATGACTATGAAAAGGAACTACCTGAAAAATCTAGGAAACTAATCTATTTTAAAAGAGACAAGGAACGAGATTTTGCGATTTTATCCCTCTTCCTAGGAAGCGGGATTCGGGTAAACGAATTATCTAACTTAAGGTTACGAGACTTGGATTTTGAGGAAAAACAAATACATGTTTTACGTAAGGGCGGAAAAAAGGATGTCGTAGCAGTCTCTCCTCCATCCATGCAGGACATTAAAGATTACCTGGCTGTACGACAAGAGCGCTATAAGGGGTCAAACGATGATACGGCATATGTATTCTTGACTAAGGTGAATGATGGAGCAACCCCTATTTCCAACCGTGCCATCGAGGCTCTTGTAAAGAAATACACGAAGGCCTTTAAGTCCAATAAATCCATGTCCCCACACAAACTAAGACATACGTATGGCACAAACTTAATGGAGCAATCAGGGGATATCCATTTGCTGATGACTCAGCTTGGTCATACTTCAACGACTACAGCAGCCCTTTATACAAACCCTGAACAGGAAAAGGCCAAAAAGGCTGCAGAACAGTTGGGAGAGCGCAGAACTAATTATAGTGACAAGGATTAAATGATGGAAAAAAGAGAAGATTTTCTAGTCTTCTCTTTTTTAGTATGGAGTGCAAAATTTGAGAGACATGTATTCATAAGCTATGAAAATACTCAAACCATATAAATCTGGCTAATCCACTGTCAAATTGAAAGTGCAGGCTTCATCCATGACAATGACAACTAGTCGGCTCTATTTCTGAATATGCCTTTGTAACGTCCCTTTTAATTCTGGCTTTTAGTATTTCGAGACATGCTAATCCTTTGCACCAGATACTTTTTCATTTCAGCTTAATTCATTTAGTGCAGCAAATTGTAAATCTAAAGTCTGATAAAAAAGGTGATGTCCCTAGTCTAGAAATTTTTCAAAAAAGTGATTTCGTAAAAATGTTTATCAAATAAACATTTTTACTCCCACCCCTTTGCAATTGAGGTATTTGTTCATTTCTTATGAAATTAGTAACGTGCTTTACAATAATGGTTCTTAAAAAGAGAGCATAGAGTCTACGAGTAACGCATCCAAAGTAACTATTTTTGGATTATTATTGGCATTTGCCTTCGCAGGCTCGTACATAGATGAATACATTACTAAGAATCAAATAATAAATCTTATGTCAACTAGATATTTTTTTAACACAAAAAGGCAGTCTATCTTTCCTTTTTTCACCCTATTGATTAAATCGATATATCCATTATGAATAGCATAGTCGAACAAGATCTTCGGGTTAGTTACGATTAAAATTCTTTATGCACACAGCTAAATCCATTATTTCTGGAGGTTCATTCATAAACTTTTCGAAATTACTGCATATAGATTCCAATAGGAATCTATATGCCTCGTTCAACTGCTTGTAATCTTTGTACCAAAATTCTAAAGTTTTTAAGGCTCAAATCTGTACTTACATTAACTGTGGCCAATTTTGTTTAAATAATGACTAAAAACACACAAAAGCTCCTCGTTAAACTTGCAAAAGTGTTTTTTTCTATTTACTTTAAATACAATTCACATGATTTCTGGGGGGCATCGTTTCCTATACTAGATAGGCTTTACCAACACAAAAACAATTGGATCATTTAGATGGATATGTGTCGTCAATTATAAGTGATATGCCTTAATCCAACAGAAGGATCTACATAGAACTTGGACCTCAAATATGCAGCTTGCTCATTAATATCAACACCTATCCCAGTGACATCCCAAAATATTGGTCCTCTGGTTCACCTGCGATCCTCCAAATCACCACAAGATTATTGAACGTCGGCGAAACTCTACCCTATCAGACCAAGTAATTCAACCACAGCATTTTGGGTGATAGTGATGGTGAGGATTTTAAATGAGGCTTCTACATTGCTCAATGTTATTATAGGAGCAGACGAAGATATGCTTGCAGCTTATGAAAAGGCATAATTTAAGTTTCTTGTAGCCCCGGTTGCACCCGTGACTTCTGTTGTCCCAGAAGGTAGGGGTTTTTACAACCACTTCAACGTTCATTTGCATTTGTATTTACATTTACTATGTCGCAATCCTTACATTTATTTAGGTGGGTTAATATTCACTTTAACGGTTTGCACTACATTTTGTCCGTTGCATTTGCATTTTCTATGTCCACAATCCTTACATTTTTTACCCTTAGGCAATTTGGTATCCTCCTTTTAACAAATATTACTGTATCTTATGAACCTAGTATTAATTGGATTGGATGAAAACACCTAATTTTCAAAAATGTAGAACATTTATTAAAACTCTGAGTAAGTGCTTAAAATTCACTAGACTAGGTCATACTTTATTCAGATTTTGTTACCCAGCCATTAAAGGGGCACACGACTTTTTATAAAAATAGAACAATGTAGATAAATATTCTAGTGTGACACGAGGCCTATAAACATGAAAAGACCGCAATGTATTCGTGAAGAAGAATGTTGCTGTCTTTATGCCTCTTTGTTTCTGATGTGAAAACCAGTCATGTTCCATGTCTACTACGTGAAATAATTCATAAGCTGAAGGAAACAGAACGTATGGTAATAAGGTGCTTTTTAAATTCCTAGAAACCAAAACAACACTCAAGCTGCAGCTGGGTGTTGTTTTGGTACATCTTTAATTAATTAGGCTCTACGGCCGTCCCATCAAAAGCAGATTGATAGATTTTTCTAATATCGCCTTCTAATAAAGGTAGAGGGCTTCTAGCCAAGATTCTCGTTTGCTTCACGCCATCTTGGGTTAGGCTCTCTACAGCTGATTCCGGTACATCAAAGCCAGCTAAAGTAGGTGGGATACCAACATCTTTCACAAGTCTCTCGAGTTCTTCTACGCATTTGTATGAAGCTTGTTCTTCAGATAAGTAGGTTGAATTTCCACCTAATGCATTCAAAATATCCGCCATCTTCTTTGTGCAGCTTTTACGAATATAGGCCATTACATAAGGTAAAAGGACCGCATTTGATTCACCGTGAGAGATATGGAATTGTCCTCCTAGTGGATAAGCTAATGCATGCACACCAGCTACTCCAGCGTTAAAGAATGCAAGGCCAGCTATATAACTTCCATTACTCATATCAATCCGTGCTTGCCTGTCATTTCCGTCCTCTACTGCCTTGCGAAGGGATCGTCCAATTAGGCGAATCGCTTGAAGAGCTAAACCGTCAGTCGTCGGGCTTGCATTTACTGAAATATAGGCTTCTACTGCGTGAGTTAGTGCATCAATTCCTGTTGCTGCTGTTACTTTTGACGGTACAGATACAGTCAGCTCTGGGTCAACAATCGCAACATCTGCGAGTAGATAATCGTGTGTAACAACATCTTTTGTCGTTTCTAAGGACAGAACAGAGATATTCGTTACTTCTGAGCCTGTTCCAGACGTAGTAGGAATGAGGATTTTAGGTAATCCCCTCTTCTCTATACTTTTCGTACCAGTTAAATTTAAGTAATCAGCTGCAGATCCTTCATGGCCAGCCAAAACTGCTGCTAATTTTGCTAAATCGAGTGCACTTCCTCCACCGACACCAATAACCATTTCAAACTCACCTGTTCGAGTAAAGGCAACAAGCTTCTCTCCTGTTTCTACAGGTGGTTCAGGGATTACATCAGTGTATAAAGTGACAGAATAGCCTTCTTCTTCAAGTGGAGCTGTTATACGCTCCGCTAGACCAATCTTCGCTAGCATTGGATCTGTAACGACAAGAATTTTCTTTGGTGAATATTTCTCAACTTCCGGTAACAATTGCCTCAAAGCTCCCCACCCTGTATAAGTTAACGGAGTAAAAACTAACTTTGCAATATTCATAGATATCCCCTTCTCTCTTACTCGTAATAGCCTTCATTGGATTTACGGAATGTTTTAAATTGATTAGCGTCATGCCCAAACCATACTTGGGAATTTGTTTGATTGGCTATTCTCCGTATTTTTTCAACTGCATTGGAATATCCAAGAGAATCATAGATAATACCAGGCCTCCTTAAAAAGTTGTTTTTATTGTAACGAATTTTAATTCGGTCATTTCTTCAACTGCATATTTAATACCTTCACGTCCGTAACCACTGTCTTTAATACCACCATAAGGCATATGATCCAGTCTAAATGTTGGGATATCATTAATAATGACGCCACCGGACTCTAGCCTTTTGGCAGCATTCAATGCATTCATGATATTTTGGGTATAGATGGCCACATTCAGTCCATACATGGAATCATTGACCATATTAATTGCTTCATCGAGCTCATTATAGGGAACGATTGAAACAACTGGAGCAAATGTTTCTTGGCAAGAAACAGCCATATCATTTGTGACATTCAGTAAAACCGTTGGTGTGAATACGGACCCTTCACGTTTCCCACCTAGACCAATTTTAGCGCCTTGCTCAATTGCTTCCTTGACCCATGACTCGATTCGGTCCATTTCTTTACGATTAATCATTGCACTTATATCGGTTGTTTCTTCCATCGGATCACCGATTGTTAATTGTTTTGCCTGTTCTATAAAGCGCTTACTAAATACCTCATAAATGGATTCATGAACATAAATTCTTTGCAGCGAAATACAAACTTGACCTGCAAAAGCAAATGCACCTTCTACGCATCGGGGAATAATTTTTTCCAAAGGTACGTCTGGTTCAACAATTAATCCAGAATTGGAACCTAGTTCTAACGTAACTTTTCGCAAACCTGCCTTTTCTTTAATCAGCTTGCCTACCCCAACACTTCCTGTGAACGTCACTTTTTTGACTCTTTCGTCTGTAATAAGAGCATCACTGAGTTCTCTTCCATCTCCTGTAATCACTTGAAGAGCACCGTCTGGAAGTCCGGCTTGCTGGAAGATCTCAGCAATCAAATACGCACTTAAAGGTGTTTGTTCTGCAGGCTTCAAGACAACTGTGTTTCCGGCGGCAAAGGCTGGTCCTAATTTATGGGCGACGAGATTGAAAGGGAAATTAAATGGGCTAATGGCCACCACAACACCTAATGGTTCCCTCCAGGTAAACCCTAGTCGATTTTCACCACCAGGCGCGGCATCCATAGGAATGGTTTCCCCGTAAATACGTTTCGCCTCTTCTGCTGCAAATTGGTATGTAGCGATGGTCCGGTCTATCTCTCCACGTGCTGCTCGAATAGGCTTACCAGCCTCAAGCACCAAAACGTGAGCTAACTCTTCCCTTCGTTCATGCAGGATTTGAACAACCTCAAATAAAATCTCTGATCGCTTATAGGCAGGCATCTCTTTCATCGTTTCATAAGCCGCCTGTGCCCCTTCAAAAGCCTTTTTGACATCAGCTTCGTCTGCCATACTAATGTTACCTATAACATCTCCACTATAAGGGGAATGAAGTGCATAGGTTCTATCTTTTGTTTCCCATTTACCATTAATGAATAAACCTTTCGTCTCCATTCAGCGCCTCCTTAAACTTTTTAAAAATTACAAAATATTTTAATGCAAGAACCGTGCCAACATCCGGAATGCTGTATTTTACAGATGTTTTTTTATTGTCGAAATCTGATAATGGTGATAAAATTCACCACAATAGAGGCGGTTGTAGTAGCAATAGGCTGTTAAAGATGGTGAAATAATTCACCAGATGGTGATTATATTCACCATGCCTGGAAGGAGGCTGATGTTCCCCTGAACAAAGATATTTTAGAAAGCATTTTCTCATCCATGTCAAATGGGGTCATTCTTGTGGACCATAATGAAAAAGTTCTGTTAATGAATGCTTCGGCACAAAAGTTATTAAATTATGATCATCAAGACTACATCGGTAAAGATGTTCGCGAGTTTGAACCTAATCTACAAATCTCTCACTTTCTTCAAAGTGGTGAAAGTACAATTGGAGTGAACATGAACATTGCAGGGTTACATTGTATGGTTAACCAGACCCCCTTATATCAGGGTGACAAGTTGATTGGAGCTGTATGTGTTATTCAAGATATATCTCAAATGGAACAGTATCGCTCCCTCTTAAGTCAAATGGAAAAAATCATCGAATTTTCCACAGACGGCCTTTATGTCGTTGATAAAGAAGGATTGACACTCATTGTCAATTCAGCCTACGAGGAAATGTCAGGGTTCCAAAGGGAAGAGCTCATAGGTCATAGAATGAGCGATTTAGTGAAACAAGGTCATTTTGACCAATCCGTCTCTCTCCTTGTCTTACGGGAAAAAAAGCGGATATCGATTCTTCAACAAATTGGTCAACATAAAGATGTCATGGTAACAGGAAATCCCGTTTTCGATGAGGAAGGCAACATTCATATGGTCGTCACAAGTGTCAGAGACATTACTCAGTTAAATGACCTGACAAATGAGTTAAAAAAGGCAAAAAGTTTTTTAGAAATGAGCCCAAATCGTTACACCTTTTCCTCCGACGGAACGGATGAAAAGGTAATATTTCAAAGTAGTCAAATGAGGGAAATAATCGAGAAAGTAAAACAAATTGCTTCGTTCCCAACAAGTGTTTTTCTTTCTGGCCCTTCAGGAGCTGGAAAAGAGGTTATTGCCAATTTAGTTCACCAATTAAGTGATCGAAAAGATAAGCCGTTTATTAAAGTAAATTGCGGGGCTATCCCTGAACAGCTATTAGAGTCTGAACTATTCGGATATGAAAAAGGAGCGTTTACCGGGGCGAGGCAGGAAGGTAAAGTAGGCCTCCTTGAGCTTGCAGACAAAGGAACAGTTCTGCTGGATGAAGTGGGCGAACTGCCCTTTTCCTTGCAAGTCAAATTACTTCGTGTCCTACAAGAGAAAAAAATTCAAAGACTCGGTGGAAGCAAAGTAAAGCAATTAGACATTAGAATTATTTCGGCAACTAATAGGAATCTACAAGAATTAGTGAGAAAAGGCGAATTTCGTGAAGATTTGTATTATCGACTACAAGTTATTGAATTATCTATTCCTCCATTAAGTCAGCGACCAGAAGATGTTGAAATCTTACTTGATCACTTCTTTGCATATTTTTGTAAATTATATAATGTCGAAAAGCATGTATCATCTGAAACAAAACATATTTTACAAAGCTATCATTGGCCAGGGAATGTGAGAGAATTACGGAATTTAGTTGAGAGTATGATTGTTTCAGTCCCATCGTTTACGATTGAGCCCGTGGATCTCCCCCCACATTTCAGCATTCATAGCTACTCAGAATCAGCTCATACCTTAAAACAAAGAATGGAACAGTTTGAAAAAAGAATGATTATCGAAGCTCTACAAAAGAAACCTTCGATAAGAAAAGCAGCTGAATATTTAGGTGTCGATCACTCAACCCTTGTGAAAAAAATTAAAAAGTGGAATATGACAATTCCTCCTAGAGCTTGATCTCCTTTCATACCATTGACTGGGATAATTTTTAAAACTATAAACTTATGATATTTCTTTTATAGAATGTAGGATTATTTCATAATCCTACATTCTATAAAAAATCAGAGTTTAGATTCCTTCCCCTCTACCAAGGTAGGCAACTTTTGAATAATAAGAGAAAAGGAAATCAATAATGGGGATAACTAATGAAAATATATTAGGGATATGAAATTATATATCTTATACCATAAACCCCGGTAGAATATATTATCAGAATGGCCTATAAATCTAGGACACCCTGACATTGTCCTAGATTTATAGGCCATTTATCTCCGAAAAAAGTAATATGATTTTGGATGAATGAGATTAATTTTTCTTATTCCCTTTTTTCAACGGCAAATGATAGATGTTTGCATTATCAATCATTTTTTTTGCCAACGCAGCTGCGTCCTCTTTTTTCATAGACGGTTCTCCTCCCGATTGTCTTTTTATTCATCTTGGACAGGCTTTTCAAAAGTTATACATGCTTCCCCAGCCACTCTCATATAAATAGAATTAACCGGGGACTAAATGACAGTGTCCTAACTATAAAATGAGATTTGGAGGAAAAAAGGATGTTAAAAGATAAGTTGAGATCCACCCGATCGGATAAAAAACGAGATGTCAGGCCAACAATTCCGGTTACGCTAAAGGAATGCATCTACCGGATTTCCTATATCACGAATACACCGGTTAAGGATGTGTGTGTGGATATTTGCGAGGCGGGTGTCGTTTCGAAGAAGGTCATGGAGCATATGTCCGTCTATTTCCGTCGTCAGATTTGGTTGGATCAAACGTTATATAGAGGAGACTTAGCTAATGCCTCAATCAAGTGTGAAATTCCAGCCGGACAGAAGGAACGAATCACCATGCGGTTTTCCCAACGATCTTTTGAGAACATTAGGACCCTAGGCTACGCGTTGGATGTCACACCGACGACGGCTGTTGCCTTGCTGCTGGACGCCAGTGTGAAAAACTCGGATTTCATCAATGAGTATGTCCAGATTTTTTTAAGCAAACACGTAGATGAAGGTAGAATGAGGGAGCTGAAACAGGTCATGACATTCATCAATAAGAACAATCCATATGAGGAACAGATATCCTGGAGCGCGATTACCTCGTTCATAGTGGATGAAATGAAAACCGGGACCAGCAATTTATCGCAATCAATCAATGGGTGGCTGGATAAACTGAAATAAGCAGTACGTTTACGTACTGCTAGACTCTTCGCCTGACCACAAATAGATCCTGGAACCCAAAGGCAAACAAAACAAGATTCTGCGGGTGAAGGCAAAACGCAAAAAAATTCGCGACATGTATATCGAGAATCGCTTCCAGGAAGATTATGACTCTGCTAAAAATGTCCAGAGTCCATATTTATTCATTCCCATTCGGGAAGGGAGAACACGCCATTACCCCGCAGGCCTACAGGCAGATAAATAAGTTGACAGATGGCGTGGAACATGTAGGCAATCATACCTTACGAAAAACGTTTGGCTATTGGTTTTACAAGGCAACGAAGGATATTGCTATACTGCAAAAAATCCTTCATCAATCCCATCCTTCTGTCGCCTTACGCTATATCGGCATACTGAAGAAGAAACCGACAACGTATTGACGTTTTTACACACTTGGATAAGGCTTAAATAAACAGCAAAGACCTTTTAAAACCCCTTATGAGCCTCTTTTAGCGTCCTTATTTTTCAGGCTCATTGAAAAAATACTCGAAAAAAATTCAAACAAATGAGAAAGCCCATTAATTGGGTTTAACAATGGATTTTTTATACCCTCCCTAAATAAAGAATAAGAAAACGACCCTTTTATTTACTAGCCAATCATCTTCACATTTTCCTTCACCAAAATTAACAGCCTCCAATAAGCAAAACACGCAGCTTCATCTAACCACGTTTACTTACCTCATCTCTCTCAGCTCCTTACCTTTACTATTCTCTTCTCTTCTCTTCTCTTCCTTACTCTCTATTACTTGTTAATTCTTGCCCAGCCCGTTCACTCCATGTATACATATAACCTACTCTCTACTCCAACAAAATGTGAGTCCCACATAAGCCCACCCTATCAATGTTGTAAGTCCCACGTCATCCCATTTATAGTGAAATGTTGATATCGTTAAAACACTAGGCTTTGCCTAGTATATTACCCTCGGTGATATCAGTTTTTCCCTATGCTCTTCCTTTCTTTACTCCTTCTTACCTGAACTCCAGACGGTGACGTGTTTTTGTTTTGCTGAAGCTCTTCACGCTGTTTTTCAACCCGATTTAACTGCTTATTAACTACAAGAAAATCAGCTTTTTATCTTCATATCTTCCCTCCTTTTTTCATTTTTGAATTAAAGTAAAAGCACAATTTAATAAATTCTCTACATGTTGATTTATTAACCCGTTTCAAAATGAACAAATATTAATAGTTGGAAATATCCAACATGTCAAGAGCGACAGCTCATCCCTTATATATAAACAGGGCGCAATTATACATAGATTAAGATCTTCTTTTTTCGAACCAATGATGTTGGTTTGCTAAAGCAAAGTTGTATCAAACGGACAAATCTCTCTGCAATTTACACTTTTTTTTTACAAAAGGTACTAACAGCAGCACTCATCTTATGAATTGAAATAAAAAAAGAAATATCCTTATCGACTTTTAATTGGTGGAAAACAAACTTTTTCTTAAGAGTTTTCTATGGGTGTCCAATCTAGTATAATCCCAGATTCATATAATATCTCAGAGTTTATAAAGGGAGGAGGGAATTAATTTGGGTAGGGATAAAAAATGTAAGGATTGCGGACATAGTAAATGTAAATGCGATCATAAAAAATGTAAAGATTGTGGACATAGTAAATGTAAATGCAATCATAAAAAATGTAAGGATTGTAGACATAGTAAATGTAAATGCGATCATAAAAAATGTAAGGATTGTGGACATAGTAAATGTAAATGCGAATCTAAACAAGAACAAAAGGCAGAGCAAAACGTTAAAGTGATTGTAAACGTACCTACTCAGGGACCTCAAAGAGCTCAAGGACCTCAAGGGCCTCAAGGCGCTCAAGGACCTCAAGG